>JAGAQK010000042.1 GCA_017622825.1 Clostridia bacterium
CGGATTTTTACCGGGAGATTTACAAAGTAAAGTTGACCCATATGTTAGACCTTTATATGATGCTTTATATGACATCATGGGTTTTGATAGCTTTCAACGCAATTTTGAGCGCGGTATTATAGAAATTGCACCTTTAGCATATATGAGAGGCAGAACTCTTGATCACTCATTTATAATTTTGGATGAGGCGCAAAATACAACTCAAGAGCAGCTCAAAATGTTCCTTACAAGAATTGGTGAAGGAGCAAAAGCTGTTGTCACGGGAGATATAACTCAAATTGATTTGCCGCCTGATAAGGCATCGGGATTAAAAAAAGTGAAAAAAATACTCAAAGACGTACAAGGCATATCATTTATAGACTTGAACGAGAAAGACGTTGTGAGGTGTGAACTTGTTCAGAAAATTATAAAAGCCTATGAGAAATTTGAGAAAAAAACCGGCGGTGAATGATTATGCGTAAACCTAAATGTAATATAAGTTTTGAAAAACGAAATATTGCCGATACAGACCAAAGAAAACAGCTTAAAGAAATTGTTTACAAAGTTGTTTCGGGTGTTCTTAATGATTCGTGTTCTCAAATTGTTTCACAAAAAATCAAAGAAAGCGGTTTGAATGGTTTTGAAGTAAACGTGATTTTTACTGATGATGATTCTATACGTGAAATAAATAAAGAATACAGAAATATTGACAGAAGCACGGACGTGCTTTCATTTCCTATAAACGATTTTATGTATGGAGACGGTGAAATTGATATTTTTAACTCCAATGAAGAAACACAAAATCTGATGTTGGGCGATATTATAATTTCCGTACCTACAATGAAAAAACAAGCTGATGAGTACGGACACGGCAAAGACAGAGAGTGTGCTTTTCTCGTTTGCCACGGTATGCTCCATCTTTTAGGATATGATCATATGAACGAGGAAGATGAAAAGCAGATGTTTAAACATGCTGATGATATTCTAAATTCAATCGGTTTTATAAGATAATTTTATGAGAGGTAGATAATGAAAGAAAATAACATTTTCAAATCAGGATTTATTACAATAATCGGAAAGCCTAATGTAGGTAAATCTACAATTATTAACAGCCTTATAGGTGAGAAAGTAGCAATCACATCACCCAAGCCACAGACAACGCGAAGTAATTTAAGAGCTGTTATAACAGAAGAAAATTATCAAATGATTTTCATTGATACACCGGGTATACATACGCCCAAAAACAAACTTGGAGAATATATGGTGACGTCTGCATCATCGACATTTAGTGAAGTAGACGTTATAGTGATGGTTTGTGATGCAACGGATAGATCGCTTTCAAAAATTGATGAAGGAATAATTGAAAAATTAAGAGGAGTATCGAAAAAGCCGGTATTTCTTGTAATCAATAAGTCAGATGCTGTTATAAAAGAATCAATACTTGAGAAAATTTCTGCGTATTCTTCATTGTACGATTTTAAAGAAATAATACCTTTATCTGCTTTAAAAAAAGAGGGGATAGACTTATTAAAAGAAACAATTTTAAAGTATTTAAAAGAAGGACCTCAGTATTTTCCGGATAATATTACAGCCGATACGACAATGAGAACGATTGCGGCAGAGATAATAAGAGAAAAAATATTGTTAAATACAAACGAGGAGGTTCCTCACGGAACCGGAGTAGAAATCATAATCTACAAAGAGCCTAAGAAAGATGACGGTGTTACAACAATAGAGGCAAACATTTATTGCGAGAAGTCAACACATAAAGGCATAATAATAGGCAAAAATGGCGAGAAATTAAAGAGGATAGGTTCTTCTGCAAGACACGACATAGAAAAAATATGCGGCGGACGTGTAAATCTTAAGCTTTGGGTAAAAGTAAAAGATGATTGGCGCAATAGCCCCGGTATGTTGAAAGAACTTGGTTTTCAATGACAAAAAGTATTAAAACAGAAGGAATTGTCTTAAAAAATTCAGATTTGGGAGAAAATGGTAAATTACTTGTAATTTTCTCAAAAGATTACGGTAAAATATCAATAGTGGCCAAAGGAGTAAAAAAGATAGGCAGTAGTCTTGTACACCTTTCGCAACTATTCGCATACAGTAAACTTGAATTATATAAAGGCCGTTCCTCACTTTATACGCTAACCGGCGGTGAATTGATAGAGTCATTCAGCGGCCTCGGTAGTGGCTACGAAAAAATTTCCGCAGCCGGTAAAATAGCTAGAAATGTGCTGAAAGTAATTCAGGAAGACTTGCCTGATGAGGAAACATTGCGTCTTGTGTTGAACAGTTTATACTTTATAAGCACTGACAAAAGAAAACCTGAATTTGTAGAGTGTGTTTTTTTACTAAAAATGTTACAATATCAAGGAGTTGCGCCTGACGTGCAGGAAATAGAAAATATGTGGAAACTAAAGCTTAGTGAAGGCACTGAAAATGCGCTTAATCATATATTCGAGTCTGAGATTTCCGAGCTATTTTCATTTGGAGTATCAGAAAACGTATTGGAAGAATTAAACGGTATTGCAGCTATGCTAATATCAGAAATTAATTAAATTTTATTGGAGGTTGGTTAGAAATGCCTACTTATGTAGAGAAAAAAACAGAGGATTTTAAAGCCGGAGAGCACGTACAGGGTGTATTTTATATTAAAGAATCGGAGCTTAAAACAACTACAACAAACAATAAATACATGAATTTTACATTTGCTGACAAGACTGGCGAGATTAATGCAAAGCTTTGGGATTGGGATGAAGACAATGCATCAAGATTCAAAGCGGGAATTCTTGTAAAAGCAAGAGGTAGCGTTATTGATTGGCAAGGACAATTGCAATTTAAAATTGACTCAATGGGAAAAGTGCTTGAGTCTGACAATATTAAAATAGATGATTATATTCCATCTGCACCTTATACGGGAGAAGCAATGTATAAATTTCTCTTTACCGTCATTAATGAGAAAATGAATGATGAGGAATTCAAAATGCTCTGCACATATATCTTAGAAGAAAACAAAAGTCAGTTGTTAATAGCACCTGCAGCCAAAAAGAACCATCACGCTGTTCGCTCAGGCCTTTTATATCACACGACAACAATGCTAAGAGGCGCACTGACGTTATCTTCAATTTACACGTTTTTAAATAAAAACTTGCTTTATACAGGTGTTATTTTGCATGATATAGGTAAATTATATGAGATGAAACAAAATGACACAGGGCTTGTTAGCGAATATACTGTTGAAGGCACCTTGCTTGGTCATATCATACAGGGGATTAATTATATAGATGAAGTTGGCAAAAAGCTTGGTATCAATCCTGAAAAGGTATTGCTCATAAAGCATATGATATTGTCGCATCACTATATACCGGAGCACGGCAGTCCTAAATCACCTGCTTTCCCTGAAGCGGAAATGCTCCATCATCTCGATATAATGGATGCGCGTATGTATGACATGCAGCAAGCAGTTGAAGGTACGGAAACAGGATCGTTCAGTGAACGCATATGGTCTCTTGAAAACAGGTCGGTATACAAAAGTTCTGCAATTTATGATTAAAAGTATTAAGCGGAGATAAGTTATGCTTAGGATAGTATTGGGACGAAGCGGCAGTGGAAAAAGCGAAAAATGTATTACAGAGTTTAACGCATATATGCAAAAAAATATAGGTGTTAATAAGTCATCGTTTTTATTTGTTCCTGAGCAGTACAATATGCTTACCGAAAGACGATTGCTGGAGTATCAGCTAAAAGAAGATTTTAAAGTTAAAGGACTTATGGGACACGAAGTTTTAAACTTTAAACGTTTCGTTCACAGGATTCTCAGCACGTATGGTAAAGCAAATTCTGTTTTGTTAAACGAATGCGGCAGAATAATGCTGCTGACTTCCGTACTCAATAAACACAAGAAGGATATGCTGTATTATACTTCGATTTCAGAAAAAAGCGGAGAAATACGTAAACTTCTTTCCCTTATTGATGAGATGGCAAAATACGGCATTACGCCGGAAAAATTAGAAAGCATAATTACTGATAATAAATATTTTAACAAGAAACTGCACGACATTTCGCTTGTTTATAACGCTTACGAGCAATTAAAATCAAATAAATACAGGGACGATAACGATACTTTTAACGTTATGCTTAAGCACGTATCAGAAAATAAATTTTTTCAAGGAAAATACGTGTGGATAGATTCATTTACAGGTTTTACGTCACAGGAGCTTGAATTGATAAGATTGATGATTTTGCAATGCAGCGCTGTGACAATAACGCTTAATAATGATAATTCGGGAGAAAGTCCTTTTGCGTGCACGTCAAAAACCTTGAAAGCACTTCAAACTATATCAGAAAATAATAATGTAGACGTTATAATTGAAAATTTGAGTTCAGACAGAAGCTCAAACAAGAGTAAATACAACAATGAAGCATTACATCATCTTGAACAGAATATTTCAAAAACGATGATAAAAGAACGTTTCATATCAAAAGATATAACTCTGACAGAATGTGAAGGCATCTTCGACGAGGTAATTAATTGCGCGAACAAAATTAAGCATCTACATGATAATGATAATATAAGCTATTCAAATATAGCTGTTGCCATAAGAAACACAGAAACATACAGTGATATTATAAAAGCTATATTTCATAAATTCGAAATACCATTTTATATAGACGATAAACACTCAGTTACAAACAATCCACTTGTTAAAACAGTGCTAAGTATATTGTCTGTAATAGCTGATGATTGGCGTACTGATGACGTGATAGAGAGCATAAAAACAGGTTTGCTTATTTTTATTGAAGATAAAGATTTAATTGAAAATATAATAATTTCAAAGGGATTAAAAGGAAAAAATCGCTTTAAAAAATGTGAAATTAATCAAATCTCTGATTATTGTGAAAAAATAATACAATTTAGTGAAGAATTAGGCAATGCAGTAAATATTAAAGAAGCTTGCAAAGTGCTTTGCAATACACTTGAAAAATGGGATGTCCACGGAATGCTTGAGAAAAACGCGGCACAGATACAGCTTGAATATCCTCAAGTTCAAGATGAATATTCACGTATAAAAGACGTGTTCGACGAGGTTATAGAGCAGATTTCCGTATTCTTAGGAGACGAAAAGTGTACGGGAGCCGCAAAAACTGCGGAAAAATTAGGGCAACTGCTCACAGCAGGCTTTTCTCAATATAAAATCGGCTTTTTACCTGCATCACTTGAAAGTGTCCAAGTAATGAATGTCGACAGATCGCGAAGCGCGAATATAAAGGCATTGTTTGTATTAGGTGTTAATGAAGGAGTTATGCCGGCTGCATTTTCCGATAACGGTATGCTCAAAGACTCAGAAAGGGAAGAACTGCAAAAACATAACGTTTTTCTTGCAGATAGCATAGAAGACAAGGTTTTAAAAGAGAATTACTATATTTATTCTATACTTTCGCTACCAACAGATATACTTGAAATTTCTTGGCCGATTGAGAATATCGAAGGAGAGTCTCTTAGACCGTCGCAAGTCGTTTTGAGAAGTATCAGAAAGATTTTTCCGGATTTAAAAACTAATAGCTATAAATATCAACCGTCAGAAAATACTGATGAATATGAAAAGTACGTTTCTCAAGAGATTTCCCAAAAAATTGACAGTTGTGTCAACAATGATATTTTAGGTCTGAAGGGCACAATGGTAACGACAGTGTCAAAATTAGAAAATTATAACAAATGCCCATATATGTTTTTGCTTACTAATGTTCTTAACTTAAAGCCAAGAGAGGAAGCAACGCTTAAACAAACTGATTTTGGCAATATGATACATGATATAGCAGAAGAAATATCTCAAAAAATCATAGAATTACCTGATGAATCCGGTTTAGACGTATATGAAGACCTTGTGAATGAAGCCTACGATAAAATTAAAAGTGATTTGGGTTTTGCTGCGTACGAGCTTACAGAAAGAGACAAATGTACGGTAGCCAGAGTAAAACAATACGCCTCAAAATCTTTTATGTATATAAAAAAACAAATCTCTGCCGGCAAGTTTGAAGTTCGAGATACAGAAGCAACATTCGGCTATTTTGATTCAAAGCTAAAACCAATATTTATTAAACCTGAAAATCCTACTGATAACCTTAATACAATAAATATTGTGGGAAGAATTGACAGGTATGACGTTATGCAAGCAGAAAACGGTGTTGACTACATTAGAATCATTGATTACAAAACATCAACAACGTCGTCTACAATAACAGAACACGACATCAAAGCCGGTGTGGCATTACAGCTTTTAACTTATCTTAATGCTGTTGTGGACTCTTATCCAAACGGAAAGGCATTACCCGCCGCTGCGTTGTATTACACTTTTGATAGCGATATTTGTTCTGCAAAAGAACACGTTTCGAACGTAAAGAAAGTGCTTGAAGAAGAAAAATACAGAATGAATGGATATTTCCTGGACGATAAGGATGTTATTGAAGCAATAACAGGTGGCGAAAAATTTGTACTTGAGCAAAAAAAAGATTCACCCAAGACAGCAGACGAGTTTTCACAAATGAAAGATACTGTATATAAAAATATTGAAAAAGCATCAGTTAACATTGCAAAAGGTGATTATCCTGTAAAACCATACACAACAAGCCAAAAAAGTACATGTACATATTGCAAAATGCGCTCCGTATGTGCAAATTGTGCTAATGTGCTTGACTAAAAGTAATGCAGCTATTATAATCAAAAAGTCAATTAATTCACAGGAGGTAAAAATTATGAAAAAAGCTGAATTAGTAGCAAAGGTTATTGACAAAACAGGTCTTTCAAAGAAGGATGCATCAGCAGTTATCGATACTGTATTTGATGAGATTGCAGCAGCAATGATTCGCGGCGAGCAAGTATCTCTCGTTGGATTTGGTACTTTTGGTGCAAAAGAAAGACAAGCAAGAACATGCGTTAATCCTTTGAAACCCGGAGAGAAAATTGAAGTTCCTGCAATGAAGGTTCCGTCTTTTAAACCCGGCAAGCCCTTAAAGGAAGCTTTAAAAAACGCATAATTTCATACAATTAATGTATGTTGTTAAACACTGTCTTTATGCCATTAAATACTTAATTTGAATTTTGGAGGAGTGTTGATGGGAAAAGGACTGCTTGGCTTGTTAAGAAAAGACGGCTACATCAGCAATAATGGTTTGCCAAAAGCAATTGCTTTTGTTGATTATGAACATTGGTTTATTTCTTTGGAAAAGCATCATGATTCAAAGCCTAATATACAAGCCTGGTTTAATGATTTAAAGAAAAAGTGCAATATTGTTGAGGTTATTTTTTTTGCGGACTTTTCAAAGTTTCGTGAGAAAGAAGTAGAAACAAAGAGAATAAGGACTTTTACAAATAAAATAATTGATACTTATAATCCTGATGCACATCATAAAAAAGATTATTCGGACTTTATAATTTTGGATAATATATATCAAAAAGCATTTACGAATCAGGATATTGAGTTGTTTATAATATTTTCAGGGGACGGACATTTCAGCTCTGCTACCGCGTTTATCAGAAATTTTTGTAATAAACAGGTAGGTGTTTACGGTGTTAAAAATTGTATTAGTAAAAATCTTGTCAGCAGTGCTGACTGGGTAGTTGAAGTCCCGCTAATTAATGAAGAAAACGAGACAGTAAATAACCTCATTTTAAGCTCATTGCGAATTGCAATGGATAAAGGAAACAAACAACCGACTTTTATGAAAACAGTCGAGTACGTTTCAGAAAAATATTATATACCAATAAATAAAGTAAAGAAATGTGTTATAGATTTAATAGATAAGGGGTATATAATTCAGACAACTGAGAAAACCAAACAGCGTGATACTATCCGTGTTATCCGTCCGGATTGGAAAAAAATCAAGAAAGATGGCATTTGGATAGATTCATAAATAATGTTGCATAAAAGACAGTGTTTAACAAAAACTTTTACAATTTTTAATTGATAAATTTTTCTTGACATAGAGTATAATAATGTGATAGAATTCGTATGTTGTGCGTGTAAACTGTTTACTTGAGCACAATTTTTATTAGGATGGTCCTCTGCAATCTTCGTACGAACATCTGATGCGAAAGGAGTAATGAAGATATGGTAGATATAATTAAAGCTGTAGAAGCAGATTATTTAAAAGAACAGACAGCACCTCTTATGATTGGTGACTATGTTAAAGTTCATTTCAAGGTTATCGAGGGTTCCAGAGAGAGAATTCAGATTTTCGAAGGTACAGTAATCGGCAAGCGCGGCACAGGTCTTTGCGAGACATTTACAGTAAGAAGAATTTCTTATGGTGTTGGTGTTGAGAGAGTATTCCCGGTGCATTCTCCTAAGATTGCTAAAATCGATACAGTTAGACACGGTAAAGTTAGAAGAGCTAAGCTCTATTACTTACGTGGCAGAGTTGGTAAAGCTGCAAAGATTACTGAGAAGCTTGACTAATTTAAAAAATTTACAAATTAAGCGGCCTGTATGATTCACTATTCAGTTGATTCGCAGGTCGCTTTTTTTGTTATACGGAGGTATTATTTGAGAAAGTCGAATTTTAAAGAGGATTCAAAATATCTTCTTGGTAAATTAGGGGAACAAATAGCAGCAAAGTATTATGAAGAACAAAATTTCCGTATTGTAAGCAGAAACTGGCGCTGGAGTAACAAAGGAGAAATTGATGTAATAGCATATAATAGAGATATTAACTTACTTGTTTTTTGTGAAGTGAAAACAAGAAAATATGGATGCTTAATTAGCGGTTGTTATGCCGTTAATACACAAAAGCAGAGTAAAATTCGCACGTTGGCGCAAGTTTTTATTTTGAAGAATACGCAATACTCTCTTAGTTCCGTTAGGTTTGATGTATTTGATATTGTTTATGATACAGAAAGCGGAATTATAGAGAAAAATATATTGGAAAATGCTTTTTGACACGATAATAGAATTATTATATAATAATATGAATTGTTATTTTCGGCTTTCGCTGAAAACTAACTTTAGGAGGATAAAGATGGATTACAGTAAGTTGAACAAGGAAGATTTGAAATTAATCCTTGATAATGAAATGAAGAAATACGAAGAATATAAAAGTATGAATCTGAAATATGACATGACTCGTGGCAAACCGGCTGTTAAGCAATTAGCTCTTTCTGATGACATGATGTCTGATGAGTATTTGGGTGATTATAAAACATCTAACGGTATTGATTGCAGAAATTATGGCATATTAGAAGGAATCCCGGAAATTCGCAGCCTTTTCGCAGAGCTTTTTGAAGTTACACCTGAGCAGGTTATTGCAAGCGGTAATTCAAGTCTTAATATTATGTATGACTTGATTTCAGCATTTATGCTACTTGGCACAGGAAAAGGGGCGATGCCGTGGGTAAGACAAGGAGAAATTAAATTTATATGCCCTGTGCCGGGTTATGACAGACATTTTGCTATAACAGAAAGACTTGGCATTAAAATGATTAACGTCAATATAAATGAGTACGGACCTGATATAGACGCTATAGAAGAACTTGTAAAAAATGATCCGTCTGTAAAAGGTATGTGGTCTGTCCCGAAATACAGTAATCCAACCGGTGTTGTTTATTCAGATGAAGTTGTTGAAAGACTTGCAAGTATGAAATGTGCCGCAGATGATTTTAGAATTTTCTGGGATGATGCATATACAGTTCATATGCTTGAAGGAGAACCTGCTAAGCAACTTAGTCTTATTAAAGCTTGCGAGAAGGCCGGTAATCCTGACAGAGCAATTGTTCTCGGTTCAACTTCAAAAATTACTTATCCCGGTGCCGGTGTTGCTGCACTTGCATCAAGTATAGATAATATTGCATGGTTTAAGAAAATATATACTATACAAACAATAGGTCCTAATAAAATTAATCAGTTAAGACATGCAAAATATTTCAAAAATTATGATGGTATTGTAAATCATATGAAAAAGCACGCACTTATACTTAAACCTAAATTTGATTGTGTAATACGACTTTTCGAAGAAGAACTGGGTGAAGCTGCTGTACTTACGTGGAGTAATCCTAAGGGAGGCTATTTTATTAGCGTCGATACAACTTATAATTGTGCATCAGAAGTTGTTGCTATGGCAAAAGAATGCGGTGTGCTCTTTACAGCAGCGGGTTCTACATATCCTTATGGCAAAGATCCTGATAATAAGAATATTAGAATCGCACCTTCATTGCCTCCTGTAGAGGAATTGGAAGCAGCAATAAAAGTATTTTGTGTTTGTGTTAAGATTTGTTCTATCAGAAAATTATTAGATAAAAATTGAAAATAAGAGTATACTCTTATTATTAATAAACGGGAGATGATTCCTTTGAGTATAAAAGATTTAGAATTTAAAAGAGAGCTTGCATGGTATTCTATGCAAGATGAGCAAAAAGCTGCGGCGAGTGACTTTTCCGTAGAATATATTGATTTTTTAAATAAAGCTAAGACTGAGAGAGAATGTGTTAAGGAATTAACAGCAGAAGCAGTTAAAAACGGATATGTTAATTTTAATGATGTTATCAGCGGTAAAATTAAGTTTGAACCAGGTTTGAAAGTATATTGGATTAACAGAGAAAAGGCTTTAATGCTTGCTGTTTTGGGTAGCAAAAGCCCTGTGTGCGGACTTAATATGGTCGGTGCTCACGTTGATGCTCCGAGACTTGACTTTAGACCGAATCCTTTGTATGAGGATCATGATATGGCACTTGTTAAGACACATTATTATGGCGGTATTAAAAAATATCAATGGGTTAATGTGCCGCTTGCGCTTCATGGTGTTGTGTGCAAAAAAGATGGCACTAAGGTTATCATTAATATAGGCGAAGATGCAAATGACCCAGTCTTTATTATTAACGATTTACTGCCGCACCTGGCTTATGAGCAGATTGAAAAGAAAGCTTCTGACGTTATTACAGCAGAAGGTATGAATCTTCTTATTGGTTCTATTCCTTTTGCAAGCGATGATAAAGAAGAATCTAAAGGCGTCAAAGCTAATGTTCTTAATCTTCTTAATCAAAAATACGGCATTACTGAGCGTGATTTTAATTTTGCTGAGATTGAAATTGTACCGGCTTTGCCTGCAAGATATATAGGTCTTGATAAGGGTATGATAGGTGGATATGCTCAGGATGATAAAGTCTGTGCGTATACGGCATTTAAGGCAATTATTGATATGGATAAGATTCCTGAAAAGACATGTGCCTGCTATTTTTCTGACAGGGAAGAAGTTGGCAGTATGGGTAACACAGGTGCGAGAGCTAACTGGCTTGAGAATTTCTTCTATGAGTTATGTAATGCCTATGCATTAGCGAATAATGATAAAATCGACGCCGGTGTTGCCGCACGCAGAAGTATGGCTTCAACCGCATTCCTTTCGGCAGATGTTACAGCAGCATTTGATCCGAATTTTTCAGAAGTATCAGAGCCTATGAACACAGCTTACTGTGGTATGGGAATTGCTTTTGAAAAATATACAGGACACCGAGGCAAATCAGGTGCAAGTGAAGCAAGTTGTGAATTCTTTACAAGTATAGCAACTGTGCTTGATAAAGCGGGTATTCCGTGGCAACTTACTGAAATGGGCAAAATAGACAAAGGTGGCGGCGGTACTATCGCACAATATATGACAGATTTAGGTATGGATGTCATTGACTGTGGTACGCCGGTATTGGGTATGCACTCACCTTATGAAGTTACTTCTATGGTTGATGTTTATTGGACATATAAAGCTTATTCAGAGTTCTTTAACAAGTATTGATTGTTATTTGTTAAAAAGGAGGACGATGTATGGATAATTTAAGACGTTTTATTCTTGTATTTACGTGTATAATTTTCGTTACTCTGTCAGTGTGTGGATTTTTGCTTGCAAAGAGTTTCAGTAAATCTGCAAAAACAGAAAATGTTGATTTATCTGTAAACACTAATGTTTACGATCCCAACAAACCTCAAGATTCAATTCTTAATAATTTTAACGAAAATATACTTGTTGCAATAGGGGACAACGATGGTACGCCGTCAGAGCTTACCATGTTAGTAAATGTAAATAGCATAACGAACGAA
>JAGAQK010000043.1 GCA_017622825.1 Clostridia bacterium
CTCATATCTGTGGGAGCTGTCAAGGCCCGCAAAAATAAATCGGGCGTTCGTAAAGGTGTCCGTAGCCGCCACTGCCGTAAAGCACGCAATAAATACTACGGAAGCCACGCGCACCGCTGTTTTTTTGCGTACTTGTGCTTCGCATTTTTGCAGTGCTGCGCATGCGAATAGCAAAATTATTGTTATAATCAAGAAATTTACAGTGTAATCAGCTTTCACTTCAGGCAGATTGTCGCCGGATGACGTTTTGGCGTACACATAAAAGCTCGCCGCAAGCAAAGCAAAAACGATGTGGCTCACGTACGGGATTTCTTTGAATTTTGCCGCTGCTTTTGCTGCCGTGAAAATCATTATGAAACCAAACAGGAAGAAGTATCTGTACGGGAACCAGTTAGGAGCTTGAAAAACGTGCCACATAACGTCAAGCTTATAATAGTAAGTGCTGACTGCTATAAAAATCACAATGGCAGCGGTCATTATTTTCTCGCGAACCGATATACTTTTTATAAAAAAGTAGCCGAAAAACAGTGCAAAAACAATTATACCGCAGTAAAAAAACGGCGTGCCGCTGTTTGTTATGCCGTCATACGCTCCTATAAAAAATTTGCTCAAAATTCGCGGCAACTCGTAGTTTATTCCGTTTTCGGGAACTATGGAGGCGTTGCCTATTTTGCCTTCAAATAGCGAGAAAAACGTAGGCACAAGAAGCCACGCGCCTAAGCCTGCGGCTACAATGACGCTTCCGACGAATTTTGCGCAAAAACGTGAACATTTACGCAAAAACGGAATATCGCCGCGCACAAAAACGTACAACACGTAGAGGCACGAGAAAAAGCCCACCATGTACGAGATGTAATAAGTTGACACAAAAAGCACTGCGTATGATATGCAAAGCAAGTACGGTTTGCCGCCTGCAGCGATTTTTTCTATACCAAGAATTATAATGGGAAGCCATATAACTGCGTCAAGCCACATAAGACACATTGAGTATGCTATATTGTACGACATCATCGCGTAGAGTAGCGCAAAAATCACGTTGGTGACTTTGTTTTTGTGAAAATAGTTCATTAAAATCCCGAAAGTCAGACCGCTGAGACCTATTTTGAGCAAGGTAAGCACGAGCACTCCTACGTGCATGAATTCATTCGGGAAGAACAACGTTATAAAAGACATGGGAGATGCTACGTAATACGCATAAACGCCTGCATAGTTGCCGCCGAGTGCTTTCGACCACGAGAACAAAATGCCGCCGTTTTGCGAGTTTATTTCTTTAAGACCGCAAAAAAACTCCGAATATTGGCCCGACATGTCCATTATCATAAGTGACTTTTCGCCAAAAGGGGCAAAACCGTATGACATTAATGCCATAAGCATAACAACGCAAGGAAGCACAAAACAGGCCGCCAAAAGCAGACTTGTTTTTGTTCTTTCTGATTGTAAAATATTTCTTAGCTTGGTATCACATTTAATTTGCATTTTTTACTCCAATTCAAAAGCTCCCGTATAAAGCCTGTAATATGTGCCTTTTTCTGAAATAAGCTTGTCGTGGTCGCCACGTTCTATTATACGGCCGTTTTCAAGAACCATTATTACGTCAGAATTTTTAACTGTTGACAGTCTGTGGGCTATTACGAAAACCGTCCTGCCCTCCATAAGTCTGTCCATACCTTTTTGCACAATTGCCTCTGTTCTTGTATCAATCGAAGAAGTAGCTTCATCAAGAATCATAACCGGCGGATCTGCAACAGCGGCCCTTGCAATAGCAATAAGCTGTCTTTGACCCTGTGACAAGTTGGCACCGTTGTTTGTAAGCTCCGTCTCGTAGCCATCGGGCAGACGCGTTATGAAATCGTCAGCACCGGACAGCTTTGCAGCTTCAATACATTCTTCATCAGTGGCATCAAGTCTGCCATATCTGATATTTTCCATAACCGTTCCCGTAAAAAGGTTTGTTTCCTGCAGCACTATGCCAAGAGAACGGCGAAGGTCAGCCTTCTTTATTTTATTAATATTTATGCCGTCATAACGTATTTTACCATCTTCTATGTTGTAGAAGCAATTTATAAGGTTTGTTATAGTCGTTTTTCCCGCACCTGTCGCACCAACGAAAGCAACTTTCTGTCCCGGCTCTGCATATACCGAAACACCATACAGTATCTGCCTTCCTTCTTTGTAGGAGAAGTCTACATTCACAAGCCTCACGTCGCCTTTAAGCTGCGTATATGTGAGCGTGCCGTCGTGGTGAGGATGCTTCCAAGCCCATTTGCCCGTTCTCTTCTCAGTCTCCGTTATATTGCCCTCTTCGTCAATCTCCGCATTAACGAGCGTAACGTATCCGTCGTCAACCTCCGGTTCCTGATCCATAAGCTCAAAAATTCTCTGAGCGCCGGCCAGACCCATTACTATAACGTTTATCTGCTGTGACACCTGGTTAACGTTTCCTGTAAATTGCTTTGTCATATTCATAAATGGCACAACAATACTTATACTGAACACCTTTCCCGATATGCTCAAATTTTCAAAATTAGAAAGTATAAACAGTCCGCCGCAAACGGCAACAATCACGTACAAAATGTTTCCTATGTTCATTATTATCGGTCCCAACACGTTGGCATACGCGTGAGCTTTGCTGCTATCCTTAAAAAGCTGCTCGTTTATTTTTTCAAAATCTTCTTCGCACTCTTTTTCATGGTTGAACACTTTTATTACTTTCTGCCCGTTCATCATTTCCTGTACGAAACCTTCTGACGCACCTATTGATTTTTGCTGGCGTACGAAATATTTCGCGGAGCCGCCACCTATTTTCTTTGAAACGAGCATCATTACAACAACGCCCGCAAGCACAATCAATGTCATCCACACGCTGTAATAAAGCATTACCGCAAGCACACCAACAACAATCACGCAGGATTGCAAAAGTGTAGGTATCGCTCTCGAAACGAGTTCACGAAGCGTATCTATATCGTTTGTATAATGGCTCATTATGTCGCCGTGCTTGTGAGTATCAAAGTATTTAATAGGCAGATTTTGCATACCATCAAACATTTTGCCTCTCGTTTTATACAAAAAGCCTTGCGTTATATATGCCATAAGCTGTGTGTATAACGTAATTGATGCAAGTGACAGCAAGTAAACCACAATCAGTATTATGATAAGAGGCATTATCTCGCCAAACACGAAGTCCCATTTGCCTAAGTTAGCATTATTATTCAATATCGCATATATTTCTTGGCTGACTACAGCAGGCATTACAGAAACTATAGCTGAAAAAATGATACAAATCGCTGTAACGGGAATCAAAACGGGATAAAAGCTTATTAGCATTTTAAGAATTCTCTTTATTGTAGACTTTTTGTTTTCTTTTTTAACTGCTGTATCATTCTTCATCGCTATCACCTACGCTTATCTGCTGCTCATATACCTCACGGTAAATGTCGCTGATTTCAAGAAGATCTTCATGCTTGCCAACTGCCGTAATTTTACCGTTATCCATCACAATAATCATATCGGCATCCTCTACAGAAGCTATTCGCTGTGCAATGATTATCTTTGTAGTTTCCGGTATATATTGCTTAAATCCTGCTCGTATCAGAGCATCTGTCTTTGTATCGACAGCGCTTGTGGAGTCATCGAGAATAAGAATTTTAGGTTTTCTCAGAAGCGCTCTTGCAATACAAAGGCGCTGCTTTTGTCCGCCGGAAACGTTTGTTCCTCCCTGTTCAATTCTCGTTTCATATTTATCCGGGAACGCCTGTATAAATTCATCAGCCTGAGCAAGCTTGCAGGCTTCCACTATTTCTTCATCCGTTGCATCTGCGTTTCCCCAAAGAAGATTTTCTTTTATTGTACCGGAAAAGAGCAAATTCTTTTGAAGCACCATAGCAACAGAGCCTCTAAGCGTCTTAATGTCATAATCTTTAACATCAATTCCCGCTATTTTAACGTTTCCTTCTGTAACGTCATAAAGTCTCGGTATAAGCTGCACAAGAGATGATTTACTAACGCCCGTACCGCCTATTATTCCTACAGTTGCACCGGAGGGAATTTCAAGATTGATATCACTCAAAGCAAATTTCTTGGCGCTTGCAGAATACTTGAAGCTAACGTTTTCAAATTTAATAGCTCCGTTTTCAACGCTCATAACGGGATTTTCGGGATTGCAAAGTGTAGGTGTCTCATCAAGCACTTCACATATACGCTTTGCAGACTCAGTTGACATTGTAAGTATAACGTAAATCATTGAAAGCATCATTAGCGACATGAGAATTATCATTCCGTACGTAAGCATTGCTGAAAGTTGTCCAACGTGTACGCCGTGCTGCCTGAGAATGGTCATTTTAGAACCAACAAACATTATGAAGACCATATTGAAATAAAGACACACTTGCATAAGCGGCGAGTTGAAAGCTACGATTCTCTCTGCTTTTGTGAAATCGGCGCAAATATCTTTTGCTGCCGTGTCGAATTTCTCTTTCTCATATTCTTCTCTTGCAAAGCCTTTTACAACTCGCATACCGCGCACGTTTTCTTCTATTGATTCATTAAGTTTGTCGTATTTTTTGAATACGCGACGAAATGCGGGCATTGCTTTGCGGCCTACCATGTAAAGACCGAATGCCAGCACAGGCACGATTACTACGAAAGCTGTTGCCAGGAAGCCACCCATTATGTACGCCGTTATTATTGAAAAAATGAGCATAAGCGGGCTTCTTATTGCCGTTCTTATCAACATCATATACGACATTTGCACATTGGCAACGTCCGTTGTCATACGTGTAACAAGTGACGTGGATGAAAATTTATCTATGTTTTCAAAAGTGTAGGTTTGTATCTTGCGAAAAATATCGTGTCTAAGATTTTTTGCAAATCCTGCCGATGCTTTAGCGCAAGTGTAGCCTGCTATGCCACCGCATGCGAGTGACAAACAAGCCATTACTGCAAGAAATATGCCAATTTTAATAATCTCTGACATTTCAGCTCCGGCTTTTATTTTGCTTACCATATCGGCAGTTATAAACGGAATAAATACTTCTATTATTGCTTCGCATACAATAAAAATAAGCGTTAGTATTGATGGTATCTTATATTCTCTTATACTTTTTGCTAATTTTTTTATCATTTAACAAACTCATCCCTTTTCATATCATTCCTGCAACTGCAAGTGCAGAATAATCTCCTACAAATTCTCCAAGCTCTGCCGGCAATATTCTACAAGCGCTGCGGCTATATGCCAACGTTTCGTCTCTTATTATACTCTCGACGTGCGGCAATAACAAATCAGAACATCTTGTGAAAATACCTCCAATGACAATTGCTTCCGGGTTTAACACATCTATCAAAATGCTGAGCATTTTGCCGAGCTTTTGCCCGCTTATTTCATAAACTTTTTTGCAAAGCTCGTTACCTTCATATGCACCCTGTGCAATATCTTTTGCACTCATACCCGGAGAAAGTCCCATAATTTTCCCAAGTTGTGCTATACCGCCTCCACTGCAAAAGCCTTCAAAGGAGCCTGCCTTCTCGTAGCCAACAGGACCTTCGTCCTCACATCTGACGTGGCCTATTTCGCCTGCCATATCGGTGGCTCCCGTAAAAAGTCGGCCGTCTATTATTAGTCCTGCGCCGAGTCCTGTGCCAAACGTGAGGAAAATCATATTCTGCGTGCCTCTGCCTGCGCCGAATTTCCACTCTGCCATTGCGCAAGCGTTTGCGTCGTTCTGAAGGAAGCTTTCTACGCCAAAGGTGTCACGGAAATACTTTACTATTTCTACGTTATCCCACCCCGGAAGATTCGGCGGTGACATTATAATGCCTTTTTTTGAGTCAAGCGGTCCTCCGCAGCTTATGCCGATGCTTTTTATTTTTACTTTGTGCTTTTCAAGGAGTGTTTTTATATGAAATACGAATTCTTCCAGCACTTCACCGTATTTCCTTTTTATAGGTTCTTGCGGATTTG
The DNA here is from genome assembly GCA_017622825.1 of Clostridia bacterium. Taxonomy (GTDB): domain Bacteria; phylum Bacillota; class Clostridia; order UBA1212; family UBA1255; genus Egerieisoma. Next base: position 5,957 of record JAGAQK010000043.1, read on the forward strand.
TGGGAAATTTTATTTTGTCGATAATATCGGGCTTGGTTGTTTTTCCTTTTGTAAATTCACCCAAAGTAACGGCACTTTTTGTGCCTCCGATATCAATACCTACGTAAACTTCACGCGAAAACTCTCTTGACTGCTTCATAAAAACCTCATTAAGCACATAAATAAAAATCGGCAGACCGTAAGCCGGGTTCTGTCGTGGACGGTCATCTATCTACGCATGTGCATTACTGCACAGCTCAAGCCACCTTCAGAGCTGTCGGACCAACGTAACGCTCTTTTTCGGTGTTGCTTCAGGTGGGGTTTACACGGCCGCCCGATCTCCCGGACGCCGGTGAGCTCTTACCTCGCCTTTTCACCCTTACCTGCATATTGCAGGCGGTAATTTTCTGTTGCACTTTCCTTAGAGTTACCTCCACCGGCCGTTAACCGGCACCCTGTCCTATGAAGCCCGGACTTTCCTCATCTGTTGCATAAAACAACATCCGCGACCGTCTGGTCTGCCGACTTGTGACAGTATAACATAGTTTGTTGTAAAAATAAATCTTTTATTGTATAATGTATATGTATGTGCCATTTATATTTTTTCGAAACAAGGTACAGCAAAGGAGCGTCAAATATATGATAGAAATAAAAAAGACTCAGAGATATAATATAAAACCTCTTGAGCTCGTTGGAGATTCATTTGAAACGGCTTATACGCGTTATGCCGAAGAACAACCTGTTACTCCGCCTGATGTATCAATGCCAATTTTTACATCAATCAGCATGGTTCTCTTATTTGCGATATTTCTGCTAACAGCTTTTCACCCAAAGCATAATACTCAGCAATTTGTCTGGGTAGCTCTCGCAGGAGTTTGTCTTTTGATTGCAGGACGCTCATTTTATAAATATTTTCTTCAAAGGAAACAATACACACAAGCAGCAGGCAAGCCCAGCACAGTAAAAGCAAAAAGAGAGGGCTTCTTCTCATTTTTCCAAAAAAGCGAAAATGAGCTGCCCGAGACAATGACTGCAGGAGATATGGTAAAACTCGTTTCTCCCATAATAGGTAAACAAAACGACCAGGTGTATAACAACGCACTTCGCGAAATGTCAGAAGACCTGGCAAGAATAAACAACCCGTCTCTTACAATGTGCAAGCTCGTTACTCCTTGCAACCAACTCTTTACACAAGCAAGAAGAAGACTTTACTTCAAAGACGAAGGTGCTTATCTTGTTTTCTTTGATACTGACTGGATGAATCCTATCGGAGAAATAACTTGCGACGAAGACGATGTTGTTTCGTTCGGTGAATATTCAAAATATCCTTCGTCCATAAACAAGTCAGGCGGCAAAATCCGTCCCGAGTCCATAATTGTAGAACTTAAAGACGACAACAATCACATCTATCTTGAATTCCAAAAAGACAGTTACAACGAGATAAAAAAAGCAATTTCTTCCAAAAAAGAGAAAAAATAATACAATATATTAATACGAAATATCAATGCACATAAGCTCACCTAAGCTGATAGGATTAACCCACTCCGGTTTCCTGAACCAGGTGAGCTGTCTTTTTGCATAATTTCTCGAACCCTGCTTGATGCGCTCCACCGCAGTATCAAAATCATGCACCCCATTGAAATAATCAATAATTTCCTTATATCCTATCGCCTGCAGCGCAGTTCTGCTAAGCGGCTTCTCACTCAAATTCAAAAGATTTTTCACTTCATCCACAAGACCCATTTCGAGCATCTTATCTACTCTCACATTTATTCTCTCATAAAGCTTATCTCTTGGCGTATCAACTGCGTAAACAGTGCAATCGAACTCCTTGGGCGCCATTTTTGAAGCCTTGTTTCTCTGCGCCAGCGTCATACCGGTGCTCTTTTTCATACCAAGCGCCCGCATTACCCTTTTCACATTGTTAAAGTGTATTTGCTCTGCCGCTTCAGGGTCTTCTTTTTCCAATACGGAATGTAACGCCTCCGCTCCGTTTTTAGCGTAAAATTCTTCTATTTCAGCCACAACTTCTTTGTTTATCTCCGGCGATGACGTGAAATCTATATTTTCAACAATAGCATTTATATATAAACCTGTGCCACCGGCAATAATCGGCAGTTTTCCTCTGTTTGCCACATCCCTTATGCACCGGCGTGCTGCTTCTGTGTATTGTGCAACGCTGTATTCTTCCCATGGTTCAACTATATCAAGCATATAATGAGGTATACCGTCTTTTTCTGCTTCATCCGGCTTTGCAGTTCCTATATTCATATATTTATATATTTGCATCGAGTCCGCCGAAATTATTTCTCCGTTAAAACGTTTTGCGATTGATATTGCTGCCGCAGTCTTTCCCGAAGCAGTCGGTCCCGTTATAACAAGTGCTTTTACAGGCATCTTTTAAACCTTCTTTCTAACTCATGCTCTGTTATGTTGACACATATAGGTCTGCCGTGAGGACAAGTTCCCGAATTTTCCAATTTAGCCAATTTATCAAGGAGTTCTTTTATTTCAAATTGCGAAAGCTTTTTATTCGCTTTTACTGCGGCTTTGCAAGCCATTGTATAAATTTCTTCATCAGAATACCCTTCTGTTTTTTTGTTTTGCAATCCGCTTAAAATCACATCTTCAATATTACTCTCTGCCAAAATTGTGGGTACTGCTCTTATAACTATAGTATTTCCTCCAAAATCATCTATTTCAAATCCCATAGCCTCAAAAAAATCTATATTGCTGTTGAGTGCAGTGTATTCCGAAGGCGAAAGCTGCACGGAAATCGGCACAAGCATCGGACTTACGGCACCCGTGTGAGTATTAACAGCATCCTTGATTTCTTCATATTTAATACGTTCATGTGCCGCATGTTGGTCAATAAATACAATTTCATTGCCATACTGCAATATGATGTACGTATCAAAAACCTGTCCTATTACAACACCGTCCGTATAC
>JAGAQK010000044.1 GCA_017622825.1 Clostridia bacterium
AAGATTTTCACCGAATGTCATACTCAATTCTCCTTTACTGTTTTGTTAATATAATTGTATCACGAATAGTTTTATTATAAAATAACAGCTCTCGGGAAAACCTCTACTCTCAGTTGAATCAAACTTCAAAAAATTTTCCGGCACTTTGTTTTCATAAATTCTTAAAATCTCCTTTACACGCAAAGAGGAATTCTATATTTGTTTATACATGTTATATTAGGACCAACAATTATTAAATGTAAAAGCCTTTTCTCAATTACTATAACAGGGCAATAGATTCATTCTTCATTTTTATACTGTTCTACCAAGGCGTTGAATTGTGCTATGTATTTATCCAACCGTTTTTGATGCTGCGGCAAATCAAGTCCTGGCTTTCTAAAACCGCAAACGCGCACATCATTCAGCATAGCATCTTCTTTGTTATAGGCACAAAGACATTTGCCGGACAATTCAGGATACTTCGCAACAATCCACGCAATTTCTTCCGTTGTCAGCATACCGGCATCAAAATCAAATCGTTCCAATTTTGGCATGGCTTTCAGCGCATCCAGACTTTTATTATTTAATCTGATATTGTTCAGCCATAAATGCTTCAACATAGGCATCTCCGCAAAACACTCCAAGGATTCCATCGGATAGTTGTCAAAAATACTTCCCGAGAAAAAAACCGTTTCCATAACAGATGAGGTTTTCAAAAGATCGGGTTTTAAAGTTAACTTTTTGGCATCGCTGACGGAAATGGTTTTCAAAGAGAGATTTTTACTGAAATTCCAAAGCTTGTCCGCACGAATATTCCAGTATAGACTTACTTCTTCCAAATTCCCCAAATCTTCAAGCGGAGAGAAATCCTTAATTAACTGGCATTTGAAGAAAGAAAGGTAACGATAGGACTTTCCGTAGTGATGTACGAAATATTCAAGACTTTCCTGATTCATTCCGTAAATTTCCAGAATTTCTGTATTCTTGCCGGTGGACATTTCAAAATCAACATCGTCCGGAGTCATACAGCAAGGAGAAAGAGCATCTCCCTTAATGCTTTCCGGGCGAGAAATAAACAAACGTTTCGGTGTATCGTTAACATGAATGAAAAATTCTTCTTTTCTAACCATATCTTGATCCTCCAAAATCTTTTATAGCTCAACATCTCTTATTTCTTATTCTGGAAAGCCGGATGTATGCCGCTTAATATTTGTTCGGTCATTTCTTGGGTTTGTGCAACCCAAGATGGAAATTTAACCTTTAAATTTTCGATATGTTGGGCGGTTTTTTCTGCATTTCCCATAGATGCATACAAAATCGCGGCGGTGGCATCTGCGCCCGATTGTGCGGGATATTGTTGTGCTGTGTTCCAAGCCTTTTCTGCTTCCGGGTATTGATGAAGCATCGTCAGACAGGATGTTAAATTGGTATAAGCAGAGCCGAGTACAATTTCATCTTTATCATCTTCAGACATTTCCAGCAAACAATCAATGGCGGTTTCATAGTAACATTTTGCCTTTTCAAATTGTGCAGCAGAATGAGCAGCTTTGGCAAGTTTCAAATAGGGCAAGTAAAAACGATGACCGATTTCGCCTGCTTTGGCATACCACTTCAGCATTTGCTCTTGAGCGCCACCCATTTCGAAGCAAAGACCAACGAAAAATGCCCATGCAGCTTTATCCTCGTCGTAGATACAGTAGGGATGAATTTCTTTCAGAAGTTCCATGCCACGCTTGACTTCCCGTCGGCTGATATGATTCAGAGCGTTTATCAGTATGATTCGCACTTGCTGATTTTCTACAAATGCCGGCTCCAGGATAGGACCAAATGCTTGCCGATGCACTTCCCAACTATATTGGAGCGCAAAGTTAGCGCTTTCAAAATCTATCGGTTGATTATTCATTGGTCTACCTCCTTATTAATAATTATAGTATAATGAATCGCAAAAAACAAGAAGACGGGAGCAAATGCCCCCGCCTTACGATTAGGATGCTTCTTTCATTTGTTGTTCCTCTGCTACAGTATTTACTGCCTCCAGCATATTTTCAATAAATATCCCATACCCCAGTGCAGGATTATTTATTAAAACGTGAGTCACTGCGCCCACAAGTTTTCCGTCTTGCACCACCGGCGAGCCGCTCATCCCCTGTACAATGCCTCCCGTAGCATCAAGAAGCCTCTTGTCTGTCACCTTAATATTAAAATTCTTAGTATCCGAATCGTTCTCCCTGCTCACCTGCGTGATGTCAATTGAATATTTCGTTATTTTACCATCGACGGCAGACGACAATATATACGCACTGCCCTTATGAATTTCCCTGTTTCCTGCCACGGCAAGCCTGCAAAAATCCTTAGGATTACCAACAAAATCAATATTTTCAATATGCCCAAAAATTCCTCTGTCACAGTTGACGTCAACGTCCCCCGCTTCGGGCTCATTATCTCTCAAATAACCTCTCAGCTCACCGGGAGAGCCTGCGACACCCTTTTTTATTCCGGTAATTTCAGCTTTCTTCAGCGATCCACCACTTATGCAGTACGGCTGTCCCCCATCGGAAATCGCGTGTCCCAACGCTCCGTACGTTTTTGTCTTCTCATTATAAAAAGTCAGCGTACCGATACCCGAAACGCTGTCTCTGCCCCATATTCCAAGTCGAAGCTCATTCGTCTCAACATCCCTGTAAAGTTTAACTTCTTTAGCAAATTTCCCCTGCGAATTTTCGGCAACCACAATGATTTTCGTATCACTGCAACTATCTATTGCCCCTTGCATATCGTCAATGCCTTCTACGGAATGTCCGTTGATGCCGACAATTCTGTCGCCTTCTCTGAGACCGGCCTCTTTTGCAGGAGAAATATATTCATTATTCTCAGTCGTGAAACCCATAAAGCCCGTTATTATAACGCCATGTGACCTCAATCTTATTCCCACGGGAATACCGCAAACCACAACGTAAGTGTCAGAGTCTTTTGCACCGCTGTTTGCAGGCGATTTTGCAAAAACCGGCATAAAGCCGCGACACAATATGCAAACCGTAATAATAAAAGAAATAACGGCTTTAGATTTAATATGCGCTTTCACAAGTGCCAACCTCCCTTACATTTTATTGAAAAATGATTTTCAAAGAGTCACTTTTCGTAATGTAAGTTATCCTTAAAGCCGTTTTTATATACTGTCACAAAATTCAATTAGACCGAAATTTAGCAATCAATTCTTTAGCATGAACAGCCGTGATTTCCGACTCTGAATCGCCGTCAAGAAGCCTCGAAATTTCTTTGATTTTTTCATTTTCATCGAGCTTTTTTGCTGTCGTCACAGTCGAATCAGCCGCAAAATGCTTACTGATATAAATATTATTATCTGCAGCAGCGGCAATTTGTGCGTGGTGAGTTACGCATATTACTTGATGAGATGTCGAAATGCTCTTTAATTTTTGCGCAACACTTTTTGCGGCTTTTCCGCTAATACCGGTGTCAATTTCATCAAAAATTAATGTCGAAATATCATCTGCCGCCGCAAGTATAGTTTTTATGGCAAGCATTATTCTTGAAAGCTCTCCTCCGGAGGCAATTTTCGACAATGGTTTCAACGGTTCACCCGGATTTGCTGAAATCAAAAATTCAACAACATCAAGACCTTCAGACGTAAAGTTATAATAACCTTTTTCATCTTTTTCATCATTGAAAATTATTTCTGCTTCAAATTTTGTTTTGCTCATTTCAAGACTTGAAAGCTCCGCCGTAATACTCTCAGCCAATTTTTTTGCCGTTTTCACTCTTGTAAAATTCAAATCCTCACAGACAGTTCTCAATTCTTCATTGCGTTCTTCAAGCTTTGCAAGTATTTCTCTCACGTCATCATCCGCAGACAAAAGCTCATCAAGCTGAGTTTGTGTACTGTCTGCATATTCAAGAATTTCACATATCGTAGAGCCGTATTTTCTTTTTAATTTGTCTATTTCATTTATACGTTCTTCTACAATATTCAGCTCGTTTTTGTCAAAAAATGTATTATCAGCCAAAGTGCGCAAATCAGAAGATATGTCATCAATCAAATATGACACTTCCTCAATTCTTGAAAGAATTTCTGCATACTGTGAAGAGAAAGATGCAATTGAACTAAGTGATGCCCTGATATTAGCTACTCCGTCACTTACAGAGGATACACCATAATCACCGCCACTAAGAATTTCTCTTGACGTATTTACTGCCTCCGCGATTTTTTCGCTGTTTACCAATATATTTCTTTTCTCTGCAAGCTCCTCGTCCTCGCCTTCATACAGACCGGACCCGGCTATCTCGTCTATCTGGTATTTGTACAAATCAGCTAATCTTTCACGTTCTTTCGGATCTCCTGAGTACTTTTTAAGCGAACCGTACAGCGCTTTGAATTCTTTTACAAGTGCATCATATTTTTCTTTAATCTCACTGATTTCCTCTCCTCCATAAGCATCAAGAAGATTGACGTGAGTATTGGGCTTTACAAGTAAATGGCTGTCATTTTGTCCGTGAATATCTATTAAAAGACTACCTAATTGCTTTAAAACAGACGTGGCGGTAAGCCTACCGTTTATGCGGCAAACGTTACGTCCCGATGAAGACAATTCTCTTTGCAAAATGAGCGTGCCGTCTTCCTCCGGTTCAATGCCAACTTCTCTTAAATAAGCATTCACAGCTTCGCTTTCATTATAGAAAACACCCTCTGCAAAAGCAGTATCACAGCCCGTTTTGATTATATCTTTTGATGTTCTGCCACCAAGCATACAGGAAATTGCATCAATTATTATGGATTTACCTGCACCCGTTTCACCCGTCAAGCAGTTCATACCATCTGTAAATTCTACAGTCAGTTCATCTATCAAAGCTATATTCTTTATACGAAGCTGCATGAGCATACAAAACACCACCAATTAAAAGTTTTATATGAGATTCTTTAATGTTTCTACAACGCCTTCTGCATATTCTTCTGTGCGGCAAACAATCAGAAGTGCATCATCTCCGGCTATTGTACCTAATGTTTCCGAAAGGTTTAATGCATCTATCGCGGACGCAACGGCTTGTGCCATTGCCGGCAATGTCTTTACAATAACAAGATTATTCGCATAATCTGCTGATACAAAGCCATGCTTGAACACGGGCAAAAGCTGTTCGGGAATCGTAAGTGTATGCCCTGTCAAAGGGGCATATTTCGTATTTTTTTCTTTTCCTCTTACTTTTACAAGATGCAATTCTTTTATATCTCGCGAAACAGTTGCCTGTGTTACTGAGAAACCTCTTTGTGAAAGTTGTTCAAGAATTTCCTCCTGCGTCTCTATTTCCTTTTCTGTAATTATATTTAAAATAGCATTTTTTCTTTTATTCTTCATGAAGTACCCTTTCTCTTCTTTCTGATGCTTTTTTGCGAATTGCCTCATAGAAATTCGGCGGATCAATTCTTATTATACGGATTTTTTTATCGCTTTTGCTGCACGTTACCTTTCCCTTTTCCGGGAGCTGGAAGTTAGCATATCCGTCGCACGTTACGTACATTTGATTGTGCTGGCGACACATTTCCATTTCAATTTTGCTGGTACTTCTGGCTACAATAGACCTTCCGTCTGTGTAGTGTGCGCAAATCGGCGTTATTACGATAATGTCATTGCCCGGCTCTACTATCGGACCGCCTGCCGAAAGTGAATACGCTGTAGATCCTGTCTGCGTCGAAACAACAATACCGTCACAAGGGTAAGTATCGACAAATGCCTCATTTATGAATAAGTTAATGTACGCCACCTTTGCAAGCGTTCCGCGTGTCAGCACACAGTCGTTTATGGCAGTCTTGCTGAAAAGCACGTTCCCAGATTCATCTTGTATGTCTACCTGCAAAGTCATTCTTTCTTCTATTATATAATCGCCTTTCACAAGGCGTCTCACTGTATTGTCCATGTTGCTCTTGTCAAACTCCGTAAGGAGCCCAAGCGTTCCTAAATGAAATCCCAGTACAGGCAGGTCGCGTTTCATGGCGACAGAAGAAGTTTTCAAAAAAGTACCGTCGCCGCCTATACTTATTAGTAAATCGGCACTTCCTGTAATCTCGCTGTCAAAATAATCAGAGCTCACGCTAACCTGCCATTTTTGACCGTCAGCAGACTCTTTCTCACTTATT
>JAGAQK010000045.1 GCA_017622825.1 Clostridia bacterium
GTTATTTGATGCGGCATCTATCTCCGATACGTCAAGTATTTGCTGATTTATGATATTACGGCAAACGTCGCACTCGTTACAGGGATTGCCGTTTTGTGGATTCTGGCAGTTTACTGCTCGTGCGAAAATTTTCGCCAGCGTTGTTTTTCCCGTTCCTCGCGTGCCGCAAAACAGGTAAGCATGGGCTATTCGTCCGGAAATTACAGCATTTCTCAATACTGTCACTACCGGTCCTTGCTCTACAACCTCGTCAAATGTCATAGGTCGCCATTTTCTATACAGTGCCATATAAGCCATTTCCCATGTCCTCCCTGGTATTGTTTTATAAAAATATTTCGGCTTTCAAAGGTACCGCCGGAAAGGATACGGCACACAGAGGGCTTCGCTTACCGCTGCTTCCTTCCGGACCTGACGGGGTTCACAAATTTCTGTTGCGTATGTCCCGGCTGCACCTTTGAAAGCCGAACTATGGTTAGTATAACGCATTTTCACATTAAAAGCAATTCAAATTTCACTTTTTTTCATCATTATCCTGATATATGCAAAAAAGCACTGCATCACGCAGTGCCGAAAGCATTCAGATATTTATCAAAATCCGCCGGATGTTCAAGTATCACAATGTACGAGTTGCCGCTACCCATTAAGATAAGAGACTCTATCATCTTTTCCTCGGGTATCGCCACACAGCCGGCAGACGAAGTTGCCGTATCGCTTGTGCAATGCAAGAAAATCGCAGCACCTCGGCCGGGCACCTTCGGGTTAACGTTAAAATTAATCATTGTGCAATAATTGTACACACCGACGTAATCAATAAGATGTTCCGAACCGGCAGGGCTCCATTCGGGAGGCATTTCACTGCCTTTTACAAGTTGGTTATAAGTAGGAAATCTGGAGTCGCCACTCCAATAATGATCCTCGTTTACTTTAATGTATTCAGCTTTAAGTCCTCTTGGTTTATCTTTAATGCCAAACTTTTCTCCTAACGAGTACACCCCTCCCGGTGTTTTTCTGGTGCCGGCACGTCTTTGTGTTGCATCGGCAATAACACCGTTACTACCGAGATAGCCGATTGTGGTAAATTCCTCTACCCATCTGCCAAAATAGTTAGCATACGCGTAAAATTTACATGATGTATATCCTGCGTCTTTTACTACTACGAAAACAGTGTCTGCATCATCTGCAATGCTTAGCTCCGGGATTCTTTCTCCATACTCACCTGTCGAGCCGTACCCGAAGTAGCAGAGGATATTCCGTCCATTATTGCCGTAGCAAACCAAAACAGTCGCCAAAACGAGCACATATGCAAATAATTTTTTTAATTTTAAAAACTTCATACAACGCGTCCAATCTTTTTTAATATATTAAGATTATACAGTATGCACGCATTTTGTCAATGTTGACTAAGCCAGCCTACAGTGATATATTTGGTACTGTTATTTTATTACATTTTCGGAAGGTTTCATATGCGCATTAATTTACACACTCACACATACCGTTGTCACCACGCTTCAGATGTAAGCGACCGTTTATATATTGAAAACGCCATTTCTGCCGGTTTTGAAACGCTCGGCTTTTCAGAGCACATTCCCTGCCCATTTCCGGATGGTCACGAATCCTCGTACAGGTTATATAAGAGAGACATTGATGAATATTTTAATACGTTGAGACAGCTAAAAGAAGAATATAAAAATGACATCAACATTCTTGTAGGCTTCGAGGTTGAATATTATCCTAAGTATTTTAATGATATGGTTAATTTTGTTGCTCCGTATAAGCCGGAATACTTCATACTCGGCCAGCACTTTACGTACAACGAAGAAGACGGTCAATACTGTGCCATCAAAACAGATAGCTATAATTGCCTTAAAAACTATGTTGATAATGCGCTTGCAGGCATCGAAACGGGAAAATTCACGTACCTTTGCCACCCCGATTTGATAAATTTCACAGGTGATAAGAAATTATATGTAGATGAAATGACTCGTCTTTGTGTTGGCGCAAAGCAACACAACTTACCTCTTGAATTCAATTTTCACGGTTGGCGTTTGCATCGCCACTACCCGTGCAGCGAATTTTTCAAAATAGCTGCACAGGTGGGCAATGATGTTGTTTTGGGCTGTGATGCTCACTCTCCGGAGGCTATTATTACTGATGACACAGAATCCGATGCTTTAAAATTGCTTGGTGAGCTTGGCATAAAGCCGCTGGAAATTTTTCCTATAAATTACCTTTGTTGGTAAAATTTATATCATAAAAAGCCTCTTATATCTATAGCCAGCTTTTCTTCCAAGTTTATAAGCCGTTTTGTAATATCTTTTGATTTTTCATCGGCTGCTTCGTATTGGTTTAAATACATATTTAAAGACTTGACTCCCATGTTGCAGCCGTCTGTCATAAGGTCTGCTATTGTCTTATCAGACTCATGCATAGCAAGTTTTACGTTTGTTTTCATCCATGACATACTTTTAGCTATTGGATCAGGGTTTTTGCCTTCGTCTTGAAACCTGTCTAATTCCTTTTGAATCTCGCTTTTCAATTTCTCGTGTTCATCCTTGCAAACTTTTAAAAGTTTTTTAAGTTCATCAGCTTTTACATATTCAATTACATCATCAATAGAAGCGACGCCCATTTTTACTCCGGCGTCGCATTCTCTTAAAAGTCTTACAGTATCTTTTTCAATCATTATCAGACTACATCCTTTCAATATTTTATTGAAATTATTTCCCGATGCAGCCTTTTTTATCCGCATAAATCATTTTGTTTTAAGACTTACGCTCTTTATAATCATATAATCTCCGCTCTCGCACGCGCTGAAGAAGTCAAATCTTATCTGATGAATCTGTCCGTCCCAGAATCCTGATTGTGACAAATCTATGCGATATTTATACATTTTGCTGTCCGGTTCACTCAACTCAAAGGATACGGAAATACCTGCCGTTGCATCTGCTACAGGACCGGAGCACAAGAATACTTCCGCAAAATACTCATTTCTTATATTTGAAGAAGGTACCATACATTCTATCTCAAGATACGGATAATCAGCGGCTTCAAAAACATCTCCAAGACCTCTGTAATCAATATAAAAATATGGGTCGTATGCTTCTATAAGCGTCATTTTTAAGCCTTGTGACGTTATTATTCCTTCGCACCTTTTAAAACCTCTAAGGTAAGACATACTTTCGTTTTTTGTAAAATCCACAATAAGAGCTTCTGACTGTACAACAGGTATGTTAGGCTCTGTATTTCCCCATTGATTGTCAAGCCATATCAATCGTTTTACAAGCCAATTTCCTAAAAATTTTCCTGCATCAATATGCTTTTTAAAAGTTGTAAGATCCGCAACGCAGTGATGTCCTATAAGCTGTCTGTTTGCCGGCAATCCCCATTTTGTATAATCCCTGTTAAAAGCATCTTGATATGTATAACTCATAAGATAAGTCTCAAATGCTATAGATTTTAATTCAGCATAATGTTCTTTCCACAAATCACGGCACATTTCTTCAAACCAGTCAATGCTGCCGAGCATTACGTACCAAAGGTTCGTACGCATACCGTCACTGACAGAAAAATTAGTGGCGTAGAAGCCGGACGTTCCGTGTGTTGTTGAATAGTGCGTGTTTGCCATTGCAAAATCAAAATCCCACGGGGCTGCCAACGTTAGGCGGCCATCACCTGTCGGGCTCAAATCCACGTACATATTAAACGTCATTGCATCAAGATTCTTTGCTATTTCGTCAAGAACGCACATGGCTACTGCTGATTCTATGTTGAAAACGGCTTCTATAGTTTCTATTTGTTTTTCTTGTGTAGTTTTGCCTTTGAAATTTGTCTTTTTTACAAGTTGGCCTTGTCTTGTGAGACTGTAATAATCATTTTCATAAAGTGCTTTTGCTACGACTTTGAAAACTCCCGATACATAGTCCGACACATAATCTTTTTGCTCTTTTGTGTATTCGCTTCCTGACAGCGCAAAGTTCATTGAGCCGAAATGTCTTTTTGCCCCCGTTCGGTCATACACGTCAATACCGGGATAAACAACAACTGTTTCGGGTTCATCAGTTCTGCCTCCCTGCCCTACAAGTAGATAGCCTATTGCAAGCGATGTGTCACCGTCTTTTTTCTCGGGTATATCAATCCTATCATTATCTATCTGCGTCTGCTCGCACAACAAATAAACTCCGTTGTACTGTCCGTTTATGTACACTTCTACGTGTGTGCAGTCTGCGCTGTAATATTTATTTTCTAACAGCACTTCCGCAAATTTGAATGTGGCCCACGTTCTCAACATCGAGCCGTCGTAATAATCTGCCATCAAGCACCAGCTTTTAAACTGATTACCGTCATTCAAGCCCAAAAAGGATTGTTTTGTATCAAATTTAATTCTATATGGTTTTTTGGCGGCCGCGGCTGTGGAATTTCCGCGCACTCTTACTCCTGCAGGACTATCTGTGAAAATATATTGTTCCTCACACCCTGACAAGCTTATTGTTGATTTGACGTAGTTTTCTTTTGACGTTATTGCTACGCCGTTTTCTGTTTTTATGTCTACTCTCGGCAGCTCCGCTTTGCTTAGTTTATTATAATCGGGTTTTTCGGTGAATAGCGGCTTTTGACTTGCTTCTGAATTTGTTGGTGTTGGTGTTGGCGTTGGCGTTGATGTTGGCGTTGACGTTACGACTGACGGCGAATCTGTTGGCGGCAGAGAGCTTTCTGAGGGTTTAGTACCGCCTCCGACAGGTGTAGGAGAAAAAATACTCTGTGTAGCAGATGGTCTCGTATGTGCGGAATTTTCGTCCTGACACGAGGCTGCTAATGCCATGCAAACCGCAAGCAGCACACCCATTGTAAATATCAACAAAAGCTTCTTTCTCATAACGTTCCCCTCCTATTTTGTCAAGCTCTCCAATTGCGGATTGACTGCTTTAATGAGTTCTTCGGGCGACATCATAACTTGTGTGCCTATTCGGCCTCCTGAGAAGCATACTTTTTCAAAAAGAATTACTGTCTCATCCGCGAAAGTTTTAAATTGTTTTTTCATGCCAATCGGAGAGCATCCTCCGTGGATATATCCCGTAAGTGGCAAAAGCTGTTTTTGCGGTATCATTTCAATTGCTTTTTCACCTGCCGCTTTCGCTGCTTTTTTTAAATCCAATTCGCCGTTTGATGGTACCATAAATACGTAATGCTCTCCTGACTTTCCTACGGTGACGAGCGTTTTAAAAACTGACTCCGGCTCTCTGCCGCAGGCTTTTGCAACTTCTGTGGCGTTGAGTATCTCTTGGCTGTAAGATAAGTGCTCATATTCAATTTTCCACTCGTCAAGAAGACGCATAACGTTTGTTTTATCGTTTTTCATTTTGATTATTGTCCTTATTTTTTAAAGCAGGGGCCGAAATTTTCACAAGCCCTGTAGTCCTGCGCTTCTTTATCCATACCGAATGCACTCCACACAGCAGGGCGGAAAATCTTCTCCTCCGGCACGTTGTGCATGCAAACCGGTATTCTCAGCATTGAGCAGAGAGTTATAAGGTCTGCTCCTATGTGACCGTACGAAATTGCCCCGTGGTTCGCTCCCCAGTTACGCATTACTTCGTACGCTGATTTAAATGCTCCTTCACCCGTTACACGCGGCGCAAACCACGTACACGGCCACGTATAGTCTGTGCGTTTCCACAATTTATCTGTAACGTCATCCGGCAGCTCCACGGTCCATCCTTCTGCAATTTGAAGAACAGGGCCGAGTCCTTTTACGAGGTTGAGCCTTATCATTGTTGCCGGCATTTCTGCCTTCGTCACAAATCTCGACGAATAACCTCCCCCACGGAAATATCCCAGATCAGCGTAATTCCACGTTGAATTTTCCATAATCGCTTTTTGATCTTCTTCTGTTATCTCATACCAGGGCTTCATGACGGGATTTCCTTGTTCATCCTTTGCGGCTCCGTTTGCATCTAAACAGCACGCTCCCGAATTTATAAGATGTATAAATCCGTCAGATGCTTTTGCCTTTCCTTCTATGTCATATCCTGTCACACGTTTTACCGAATCAGCACTCCAATACGTTCTGACATCAGCAAACATTTGCGCCCTGTTTGTTAAAAGCTTCATAAACAGCATACCTATACCATTTAAAACGTCATTCTCCGTTGCAAGAATATACGGTTCCCTTGCTCCCGTCCAGTCGAAGGACGTATTGAGCATTGCCTCGGGAAAATCACAGTTCGGGTAAAAATCTGTCCATTGGCGCTGTCCTTGAAAGCCTGCCGCTATGGCATTATGTCCTACTTTTTCTTCTTCGCATCCTTCCGGTAAATTGGGATTTCCGTTCATGAGGTCTTTTATAATCACCATCATTTTTACAACAAATTCCCAATCTGCATCCTTTTGTACTCTCGTTCTCTGCAGCTTTTCCGGATTCTTATCAAAGCCTTCTATGCAATTTTTCCTAGTCCATTCGAGTGCTTTTTTATATTCTTCTTTATCATATATTTCCTCTGTCATTCTGCGTATAATTTCTACTTCATCTACAGATTCCACTCTCATACCGAGGTAGTCTTCTATAAAATCCGTATCTATTATTGATCCGCCTATACCCATACATATCGAACCTATTTGCAGATACGATTTTCCTCTCATTGATGCCGCCGCTACCGCCGCGCGTCCAAATCTGAGCAACATTTCTTTCACGTCTTCCGGTATTTCTTTGTCGTCACAGTCTTTTACATCATGTCCGTATATACCAAACGCAGGTAATCCCTTCTGGGCATGTGTAGCAAGCACCGAAGCCAGATAAACAGCGCCCGGGCGTTCCGTACCGTTAAAGCCCCACACAGCCTTAATAGTATTCGGGTCCATATCCATTGTTTCTGCTCCGTAACACCAACATGGAGTTACTGTCAGGGTAATATCCACACCTTCCTTACGGAATTTATCTGCGCACGCCGCTGCTTCTCCTACACGTCCTATTGTTGTATCTGCTATGACTACTTTTACAGATTCTCCGTTAGAGTATTTCAAATTTTCTCTAAAAAGCTTCGCTGCGCTTTTTGCCATATTCATCGTCTGTTCTTCTAACGATTCACGAACTTTCAATACTCCGCGTCTACCGTCTATCGTGGGTCTTATTCCTATTACAGGATAATCGCCGATTAGTCTATTTTGAGCCATGTTTGTTACCTCCCAAGGTATATACTTTTTCTTCATCAATTTTAATTTTATAATACTTATGCAAAAAACGCAATTATTTTGTAATATATAGCTTTTAGCATCAAAAAAATAATGAGGTTGCAAATGCAACCCCATTGTCTTTTTACATTATTATTTTTTGTTAATAACTCAAGGTGCTCTGTAAGCAAATCTAAATTCTTTGCCGGGTTTTGAGAGCGCTTCGTACGAAGGTTGCACAGATACAAGTCTTGCAGTTGATCCTGCATCATATCTGTATGTGCATCCATCAGCACCATAATTACTTGCTGCAATAAATACGTGGTCAGGATAGTTTCTCATTGCTGCAGAGAGTGAAACATGTTCTTGTGAATCACCTACGAATATTACGTCACCTGCTTTAACATCATTAATATTGGTGATCTTAGTAAATCCGTGAGCTTTACAGAACCACTCAAGGCTGTATGTGCCGGCGTCATAATTATGACCGTAAATATTCAAACCTATTGTTGAAGGCTGGTAAGCTGTGTATCCTGCTCTGTAAAGAACCCAACCAACAAATCTGTCACAAGATACAAGTCTTTCAGAGTTATTCAATGCAGGATTATATGATGTACTACCATAAGTAAATCCATTGTTTCTACAGAAATCAGCTACCCATTTAGCCTGTGTAAGAATCGCCTGAGCATTGCCGGATGTAGGCTTTTTAGTTGTTGTATTTGTCAACGTGAATTTTTGAGCAGCACTGTTGTTGAATGAATACAACTGAATATTAGCTCCGGCTGACAAATTGCCTCCTGATACGTCCACAACACGATTTGTTGAAATTGCCGAACGGAATATATACTTTCCTTCCTGAATAAATACGTGCCAACGTTGAGCCGCAGAGTTATTGGACTGATATGTCTGTATATTTGTACCATCTGCATTTTTAGCACCTGCAACATCAAGTACATATCCATTTGCAACATTAATAATCATATACGAGCCATCTGATTGACGTTCAAATTTCCAGAACTGATTGAGTCCCGAGTTTGCATTTTCAAGGACAACATTTGTACCTGAAACTGCCACACGTTTACCTCCAACTTCAATGTTGGTGTAGAAGTTCGTTCCGATATCAGATTTAACTATCATATCAATGTAGCTACCTGACTTCTTTTCTACTTTGAAGCACTGTGCTGCGCTGGAGTTTAATGTATACAACTGAACATTAGCACCATTTGCTGTATCACCGTTGAACACATCAAGAACTCTGGTTGAAGAACTTTTAGGAGCAAATACATAGTAACCGTTTACATTGAATATAAACCAACGTTGTGCATTTGTATTATTACTTGTATATGTTTGAATATTTGTTCCTGAAGTGTTTGATGCATTGTTAACATCAAGTGCTGCACCTGTTTGCTGGTTGATTATTCTATAGCTACCGTCTGAGTGACGTGTAAAGTGCCATAATTGTGAAACATACGGACTTGCTGCAGAGATGCAAACATTTGAATTTGATCCAAGTGTAAGGAATTTATTTGATCCCACACCGCGAATATTAGCATAGAAGCCACTGCCGAGGTTAACGGGAGTCATATAATCAAATGTGCCGCTTGTTTTGATTACAAAACATTGAGCTGCTGAGCCGTTATATCCGTAAAGCTGTATGTTTGTACCGGACATGATTGAACCGCCTGATATGTCTAACACTTTTGCTGATCTGATAACTGAGCTGATGACGTATTTTCCCGGAACAATCTCAAAAAGATTCCATCTTTGAGCATCACTGTTATTGCTTGTATATGTCTGAATGTTCGAACCATTATTAACGCTTGCATTACTAAGGTCAATAACTTTACCTGAACTCTTGTTTGTTATTTTGTATGCACCTGATGACTGTCTCTCAAACACCCATATTTGAGAACTTGTAGCCTGTGCAGTTGCACCAAGCAATACATTTGAGCCATTGTACACTACAGAAACAACTTCGTTCTTGTCTGTTATTCTTGCTTCGAATTTACTACCAAGATTAGCAGGTGCCGCCGTTGCACGTTTCTCGTTTATTCCGTAACTCGAAAAATGTATAATAGCATTTTTGTAATTTGAACCAAAAGCATTTTTCAAATCGCCATTATTATCCAAATAATACTTTGCGTTAAATATAGGGCTTCCCTGCAAGCCTGCCTGCGCACCATAATCACTAAAGTGCCTATATAAAGCATTTGCATCATTGCCGCACTGAGCAGCAATATCAGGATATTTTGCAGCATAATACTCAGCATTAAAAACCACATTTCTAACATTTGCCGGTATCCACTCTGCTGCACTTGACGTGATCGGCAACATAGCAACAACTAAAGCGAAGGTTAATACCAACGCAAAAAGCTTGATAATCTTCATGATAAATCGTCTCCTTTATGAAATTTTATTCTTTTATTAGAACCCCTTTTCCAATTAATTCGATTATATCACTCTATAAAAAAAAATCAAGTCTTTTTTTTATTTATTAAATTCGCCGTAAAACACTACTTCATCAATAGGCCTACTTTGAAAATGCAACTCAAGAGGTTTCGCATTTTCCTCCGGATAACCCATTACAAGAAGCGCCACCGGTTCAATATTTTCAGGAATACGAAATGTTTCTCGCATCGCCGCAGGGTCAAAATGCATTACCCAGCAACATCCGACTCCGATGTCGTGTGCTGCAAGCATCATATGAGTAGCAACAATTGCCGCATCCACTTGAGACGAAAGCGCGCCGTCGTATCTGCGCACCCAACTTTCGTCTTTATTGTGGCAAACAAGCATTGCCGCGGGCGCGTTGAAGTGGCACTTTGTGCAACCTTTTAATTTCTGTGTGTCCTCATCTGTATTGAGCACGAGAATCCTCTGTGGCTGATAGTTACAACCCGTAGGCGCCTTATGCCCTGCCGCAATAATCGTGTTTATTACCTCTTGTGGCAAATGCTCCTGTTTAAAGTTTCTTACCGAATATCTTTCTTCTATAAGCTTCTGAAATTCCATTTTATTTTCTCCATTGTCTGATTTTTAAATCACAAGAGCATGTCTAAAATTTGCGCTTTTGTTTTCACGCCAACCGCTTGCTTAGTGACCTTACCGTTTTCTAAAACAAAAAGTGCGGGTATGCTCATTATATTAAACGAAACGGCAAGCTCGTTTTCTTCATCTACGTTCACTTTGCACACTTTGTATTCGGGATGCTCGGCTGCTATTTCTTCCACAA
>JAGAQK010000046.1 GCA_017622825.1 Clostridia bacterium
AATAATATATTATTCAATGAAAAAATAAGAGCAGCAGAAACTGTTATTTTTAAAATTAATTGTTTTTGGCATGCTGAGTCTTTTTCATTTATAAATGATTCTATATACTATTATCGCAGATTTGATGACGGCACAAAATCGTTATCTATGAATATGCCGGGTCTGGAAAGCATAAAAGAATCCATTGTTATGTATGCTGAAATATTTTTAAATTTTGAGAACAACTATCAAATAGGTGAAGGTAGAGATTATATGATGTTATACGCATCGTATGATTTTTTGGTATTTTCAGTTATGTATTATGTTTTATCTGGAAAAAGTGATATACAGATGCTTCTTGATGAAAAAATAGTTGATAATTCTGTTTATGACAAAATTTTAAAATACAGAAATCAAACATTGGAAAATTTAATAAACGGCGGCATTAAAAATATGCATCAATTTAGTTTGTGATAAATTGTAAATACCGATAACTTAGTGCATACTGCACGGAATTTCAGTGCATACCTTCCGGCGATTGAGTGCATCCTTTCCGCCGTATAGTGCATTATCATATTTTAATCCTATAATGAAATTGGCACACATCTATGTGACTATCATTTATAGGAAGTTCGATAACAATGGTTGATTATCGAGAAATCCTGCGACTTAAGAGTCTCGGATACAAAATAAATGACATTGCATCTAGTGTTCACAGTTCCAGAAACACAGTTTCTGAAGTGTTGACTTTAGCAGGAAATCTGTATATTTGCTGGCCACTTGATGACGATGTCACCAATGCTTCCCTGCAGGCTATGTTTTATCTAGGCAGGGATAAATCAGATGAGGATCGTCTCATTCCTGATTATCCTAAGATTCATAGAGAACTTGCCTAGAAAGGCGTTACCCTTACACTTATTTGGACAGAATACTGTCTGGAGGCAATTGCTGCCGGCAAGAAACCCTACATGAGCACACAGTTTAATGATAACTATCGTAATTGGTCTCGTATCACAAAGGCCACTATGCGTATTCAGAATAAACCGGGTGACGAAATGGAGGTTGACTGGGCTGGTGCGACAATCGATATATTGATGAGGTAAGTGAAAAACACAAATTTGATCTTGTAATAGTAACAGTAAATTCTCTTAACGGTAAAACTTCAACTGAATTTGCTGATGATTTCTATGATTATAACGATTACGGTTTTGTAAAGATAAAGACGGAGCACTTTTATTGATTTCTATGGAGGATAGAGATTGGGCGATTAGTACTTGCGGTGAAGGAATTTATACTTATGATGATTCTTTGTTAGACGAGTTAGAAGATAAATGTATTTCAAAATTATCCGACAATGATTATTTTGGGGCTTGTAAGTCTTTTATAAGTATATCAGAAGATGCTTTTACATTTCCTCTTTTATCAAGAATTATTATTTCATTAATAGTTATTTTTTTATTGCTTTTAGTGCAGTAAATATAATGAAGAGAAAATTAATAACAGTGCAAAAGCAAAAGTGTACTTTTGTCATTCATAAATTTTCGGCCTTTTTTCAAGAATTCGGCAGAAAATTTATGAAAATCAAAAAGTTCCAAGACTCACAAGTACTATGAGTCTTGGAACTTTTTTTACAGCTCTTTAATTGTATATAGATTACTTTTTATAGATATAGTTAAATCTATCGTTTGGTGCCACATCGCCTTTGTCAATAAATTCCATTATATTGCCGTCATTAACAGAGTTATCTGCCCATTTGAAATGGAATTCATCTTTTATGTTCAAAAGGGATTTAGATACCTTTATTTGCATAATTTTACCTTTTACGCTAAACTCGGCGTCACCAACCTTTTCCGTAGCCCAGGTGCCGTCTGCAAATCTTTCTATTGATGCTGCGTTACCGTTTTGATATCTGTTTATTATGTAATTATAGCCGTACCAACCATTGTCATATTTGCAGTCGCTGTTGATAAACAGATTCATCCAATTTGTGCCCTCAGGAGATGTTATATCGCCGGCACACTCAGCGTAGAAATAAAGGAAATCATCGTCACTTGAAACTTTCATTGTCACAAAATCGTTTCGGCCCGAGTCATTGGTGTAATGAATCTCGCCAACGTACGAAACGGCGTCGCGCTTTACAATGTCTCCTTTATAGTCGAGGTAGTCAGGTCCTACAGAATCCCATTGACAAGGGCAACCGTAAATATCGATTGTTTTCTGGCCAACAGCGCAGGGAACAGGGCGAGTGCCTTTGTACTGTCTGATGTTAGAAACCATCTGATAGTAATAGTTGTCGTTGTAAAGGCCTTTTACAGGTTCTATATCTCTTGAGTATTCACCGTTTAAGCAGTCAACGAAATAATTTCTCCTCAATGGATCATCAGGGTCAACTATATACGTATTTGCGATTCTTTGTCCTTTTGCCGGATTCACACCGCCGGGAAGATAGTTGTCCCATCTGCCGGCCCACCATTCGTTCCAACCTGTAATCATTACAACAGGAGGATCAATTTCTTTTGCAAGGTCAAATTGCTCCTGGAAAGCATATCCGTGTGGGGAAGTATCATCTACGAGTGAAAAACCGTAGTCTCTGTCCGTCTTATTTGGAGGCTGTTTGCCGTTGTGGTAGCTTCTGCCGGCATTAGTTCCGTAACTACCGTTAACCCAAAAGCCACACATTACAATCATTTGCTCAACATCGCCATCGAGAGACTTACCGGGTTTTTGAGGGTACATATCAGCCCATGCCCATGCACCTTTACCGTCAGTAGAAGTGTACCAATCATCTTTTGTATTAGCCCAGCACGCACGGAAAGTAAACTTCTCTCTAACCTCATCAGGCAATGAATTAACCAAGCTGCGAGGTCCTAAGAATAATGGTTTGTCCTGCCATTGTAACCACAACTCGTCATATTCGCTGTTATTAAAGAACTGTGTCCATAATTTATAGAAAGAACTACTTGCAAGATCAAAATTGTCACCTGCATTAAACATAATTTCCGGTGTCTTATATCCTTCTTTGCGAACTTCGAGCCAAACTTTCAAAATAACCTCAAGAATAGGCTCGTATATAAGTCCGTTTGTAACGTCAAAGAAAATAAAATCTACGCCGGCATTAGCAAGCTGGTAAATATGTTTGCGGATAACCCATTCATCATCAGAACGGTAATATCCGAAATACGGCTCTGCCCAATAGTGAGAAAAACCGAGTCTTCCTTGTTGCATTACACGCTCAAATTCCTCAATGCCGCCTGTTGCATAAGCAAGGCTGTGATCCATGAGCTCGCCGGTACCTTTATGCCACATGAAATAGAAAATGCCGACTTTTCTGTCTTTGTCTTTAACGTCAACGTTCAATGGAAGCTGTCTGTTTAAATCATCTGACGCAGCCCAAGTATCTTGACGTAAATCAATAAAATTTCTGTCCATAATATTCTCCAATCAAGTTTTTATAGTGATTAATATTTTATCATATAATGGTAAATTTTCAATAGTTTCAAAAAAAATGGGGCCGTGAAGCCCCTTAAAAAATACTAATTAATTTTCATTCATCAGGTCGAAGAATAACGGCAAGCCGCCTGTGTGTATAAACAATACTTTTTTGCCCTTAATGCCATTATCTCTGAGGTATTTCTCACAACCTACATAAGCTTTGCCTGTATACGTGGGGTCAAGCTCAATACCGTTTTTAATAAGCATGTCAGTGCAGGCATTCTTTATATCATCGTCGAAGAAAGTGTAACCGCCACAAAGGTAATCAGTCGAAAGGTTGATTTCAGCAGATATCTTGTCGTTTGAAGGCTTCTCCTTGCCATTAAAGTCAAAATAACCGTTGATATGCTCATTAAGCTTCATCACTCCGCGCTCATAAACTCTCGCAGTAGAAATACCGACTATTTTAGGACCGTTCTCACAATCAGGATGCATAAGTTTTCCTAAAATAAGTCCCGCCTGAGTTGTACCGGAGCCGGAAGCACAGAATATATAATCAAATCCGCCGAATTCCTTGCTCTGCTCAATAATCTCGCTGTAAACGTTGATATAAGTCGAAGCTTGATTAACTACACCCTTTGCTTCGTTGATGTAATATGGCTTGCCTCCGTTTGCAATAACGGTTTCTTTAACCTTGGCAACTGTCGCATCTACGTCAGCCTTCGCGCACTCTACGACTTCTGCTTTAAAAAGATGTGCCATTTCTCCGTTAAACGCTTTTTTTACGCCGTGGTCATCATCTGTTACGGAAATCATATAGCACTTTACTCCAAGTGCAGCGCACATATTTGTGGTCACACGACATAAGTTAGAGCGTTTATTACCGTACGTGATTAACGTGTCGCATCCGGAAGCATACATATCTTCAAGGATTCTTCTTGCAATTCTGACCTTGTTGCCACCGAAAGAAAACGGTTGCAAATCGTCTCTTTTCATATACATTGTATTTTCATTATAGAAAAGAGAAGAGATTTCATGGATTGGTGTTTTAAAAGTAGTGTTTTCAAGTTTCATGTTGAAGCCTCATTTTTGATTAAAGTAAATATAAATAAAAAATGGTGCGGATGACAGGACTTGAACCTGCACGCTCTCGCAATGGAACCTAAATCCATCGTGTCTGCCAGTTTCACCACATCCGCATTTGAAATTACCA
This sequence comes from Clostridia bacterium, assembly GCA_017622825.1. Taxonomy (GTDB): domain Bacteria; phylum Bacillota; class Clostridia; order UBA1212; family UBA1255; genus Egerieisoma. The sequence goes on from JAGAQK010000046.1 coordinate 4,625, forward strand.
ACATATAATACCAAATCATCAAGAAAATAACAAGAAAAAAATTAATATAAATTTAATTGAATAAATACATAAAAAATGATATGCTTTTTATGATTAAATTTAACGGGGTGCACAAATGAAAATAAGCAAATTTATATCTTTGTTATCTGCTATAATTTTGATATTGCTTTTTTGCGGTAGTTGCAAAACCGTTGATAAAGAATACAAAGAAGCGTTAGATCGCAGAGAAGAATATATTGCGTTTCTTGAAGAAAAATATAAAGATTATGAAGAGGTTCCTTATGGATTGGATATAACAAAGAAAACTGATCTTGTTGGTATTTGTTATTCTACATGGTTTACTGAGCTTTTACGTGGTAGAGACAGTAATCCACCTAATATTACAAATATATTGGCCGGTAAAGAAGAATGGGGTAAACCGTATCAATATTATTGGTGGGCAGAGCCCGAGGTTGGATATTATAAAAGTGATGATAAGCAAGTAATAAGACTTCATATGTTGCAGCTTGCCGAGATGGGTGCTGATTATATAATCATCGACAATACAAACGTTTCAATGTCTTGGAGAGAATCTTCGGCGTGGAATAATTATATCAGTATACCGTGTTCTGCGATTCTTGACACAATTTGTGAGATGAGGGAAGAAGGTTTAAAAACTCCTTACGTTGTATTTTGGAATGCATCAGGTCAAAGCCGAGGCTGGAACGTAGTAAATGCAATTTATAAAGAATTTCATGCACAAGAAAGATGGAAAGACTGTTTTGTTTACTGGGAAGGTAAGCCCTTTATGTTATTAACAAACACACCTGAGGGTGAACCTGATTATGATTTAACGTTAAGAATGCAATGGGGATTAAACACTACACCCGATACAAGTGTATGGACTTTTTTAAACGTAAATAATCCTCCTGTTTATGACAGTGACGGTTTTATAGAACAAACGTGTGTTTGCGCTGCAACACAGGAAAGTTATATGAGTCTGCAGACTGCACACGGCAGGAATCATGGCATATTTATGTACAGACATTGGGCAAATGCATTTAAATACAGACCTAAAGCAATCACAATAACGTGGTGGAATGAATGGTGTGCAATTATGCTCATGGACTCTTATGGCAATAGGTTATTCACAGATAATTATAATGCAGAATACAGCAGAGATATTGAACCTATGAAAGGCGGTCACGGAGATCAATATTATCGCTGGACAATGCAATATATAAAAGCATATAAAAATCTTCAGCCTTGTCCTGTTTTGGTTGAGCCCGGATATAGACAGCAGGCAATTGACTCGGTATATTAAATTTTGCGGAGGCATTATAAATGCATCATAGATCAAAAAAAATTGATTTATATAAGATATTTTCCCGACTTCAAGACGACATATATTTTTATTGTCTGTCAGTACTCGGGAATTCTTCTGATGCAGAAAAAGCCACCGCACTTGTATTTGAAACAGCCGATACAAATGATTATTCACTTGACAAAAACATAATTCAACAATCACTGTTTCAAATTGCAGCAACAGTATGCGCTGAATATGATGATTTTGAAATAACAATAAATGACATAAGTGAATATGACAAAGATGAAGAAATATATTTCACAATATTATCAATGCCTATTAGTGAAAGATTGAACATATTTTCAAGACACTTTGCAAACCTCGATAACTATCCTGCAAATCCAGCAATTATTGATTTTGCAGGTGGTGAGCAGCAACTTAAAAGCACATTAAAGCGAATCAGAAAATCTTTTACCTTGTCATACTCTGTGTTGCCGCAGAATATTAAAGCAGAATTAGACAAATACAATAATAGTATAATTTTCAGTGCAGTGATAGGATTTATACTTATTATAGGAGTTACTTTGCTTATAACCGGCTTTTCACATCTTTGGGGAAATGAAAATAACAATGTTATTTCTACAGCTACGACGAGCAAAATAACAGATAAGCCAACTCCAGTCATAACGCCAACAGCAACACCTAAAGCTTCTCCTACGGCGCCCCCGGCAACAAAAACACCAACAGAAGCTCCTACTGCAACCCCTGACTTAAATCAAATATTTGTCCCTGATAAATTACAATTTATTAATTGCAATACGGTTTTTAATTATGTTTTTTACAACAACACACTTGATATTAAAGACGACAACGGCTCGTTGCTCAAAACAGTCAGCTATAGTGACAAAGGCTATAAGACTTATGAAAAGATTTATACTTACGCCATTAATGATGCTTTAAATATCGAGCTCGGATCCTCGTATACCGAAAAGTTCTATGATGAGACCGGCGCGTTGACACACATACTATCTCACACAAACAAAGGCGTTTTAAAAACAGAATACGAATATTTTAAACCTGATTACCCAAGCAAAATTACTGTTTACGACAATGACATTTTATTATCTGAGACTGTTTATTCTTATTTTTACAACGATGCAGTAAAAGAGGAAATCAAAACGGAATATTTCTATGACCAAACCGGCGGCGACAAAAAAGAGATTTCGTATACAAAATACAAATCAAAAGGTGATGTTTACTCCAGAAGTAAAAAAGTAATCAGAGACGGATTTGATTACGAGAAAGAAATGTATAATTACAGATATGAATATAATAAAAACGGCATACTTGAAAAGCAATATGGTACGTATAATATCACCGGCTCAGACGATTTACCAAAATACAGGGAGATTGTATATGACAGCTCAAACAATATAATCAAGCAGCACATAGAAGGACAGCTTTTTGATTCTTCGTACTATTTTGATAATAGTAATAATTTAATTTTGCAGCTCAGACAGGAAAAAGAAAACGGAGCTACAGATATATATGTCTACAATAAGCCGCTTAATGGCACAGATAAAACAACGGTTTTTAAAGATTGCTTATATAGCAATAACGTCCCGTTGTCGCCGTCTGTATTTTATCTTAATAAGAATAATTGTCCGATTTTGAAAAAGCCTGTAGCAGACGCTGACTACGTTTATGATAATAAAGGTAATCTTCTTATCTACTCATACGTTGAAGAAGGATTAAAATACGTTGTAAGCTGTAAATACAATTTGGATGGTTTGCTTGAAAGCGAAAACGTCACGATTTTTAGTGATGGCACATTTTATGATTCTTATGATGTTAATTATTACTATGATAATTCTGTACTTCAAAGTCTTGAGTGTATGGGAAACAAATATTATTATACGGGAAGTAATATTACGAAAATTGAAACTTCTGATAACGTCACAATAACGTTTGAATATACGGATAATAAATTAACAGAGAAAATATTGAAATACGACAACGTCACACTTAGCTTTGAATTTAACGGCAAGGAGTTTATGTTATCCACAATTAAAGCAGACAATATGCTTATGTATTTTAATGCACAAAAGAAGCTTGTTAAAACAGAAAAATTTACTTTCAACGGCTCTATGCACAGTGTTACAGAATACTTATTTAATGATTTAAATTTAGTAACAGAAGAATTAAACAAAGATGCCAACGGCTTACTTAATTCAAAGAAAACGTACAAATACATTAATGGCAACACGCCGGAATATTTCGTACTCGAAAATTATGACAATAACGGAAACGTGACGTCTACAACTAAAAAAAACGTTACGGCCGCAGTAAACCGTTTTGATACGAAGTACAATAACGTTTGCTTGACCGAATTGTCCGGCTATGATGCAAACGGTACACAGTATAATTTACAGTTTGTACTTTCTGATATTGAAAGTGAGCTTTATAAAAGTTATTCTGTATTTACTGCAGAAGATTTATTACCGAAATAAAAGGGGCGGGTGATATTGTGAAGAAAATTAATATTATGTTTTTAATAATAACGTTTATGATAATAATTTGCGGTTGCGATAACAATAGCGCTCCTTCAACGGCTACCTCGGCACCTACAGGGCCCGAATCTTTTACTACCGAACGTCCCGCTGACAGCACAGCTACACCAAAGCCTCAGAACCCTGCTCAGGAAATTTATATGGTGCCTGAATATATAAAATATGATGAAGGTGACGGTATAGTAAAGTATGTTTATAAAAAGGATCGTGTTATCGGATATAACGAGAATAATGAGGAAGCTGTAATTTTAGAATTTAATTCTAACGGTAATATCAAAAAGAAAACTGAATATTACAACACGAACAGTTCGTATATTTCAGGTGCTGTTTATGAATACAGTGATACAGGTTTGTTGGAGACGGTTACTAAATATTTTGCGGGATTGGGCTTTTCGAAATGTTATACGTACAATGAGGCGGGCATGGAGATTTCCGTAGAAACAAAAAACAGTAACGCCGATATAAGCGTATTTGATTACAGCTATAGCGGAGAGCCGAGAAAGCAGACGGCTACGTTTAAAAATGGAAGTAAAACGGTATATACTTATAATTATGATGGGCAAATCAGCCGAGAGAAGTATTATGACAGTATGTTAAGAAACGGTAATTTAGCTTATGAAGTGGAATATCTATACAATGATTACGGGAAAATTTCTTCGACTGTAAAAAAATATTATAACAGCACCGGTTCCTACGTGGCGAAGACCGTTACAGAAAAGTATGACAATGAGGGAAATCTTACGGTATCTGAAAGCAATGAAAATAACGTTAAAAGCAAAAAATATTACTTTTATGATGATAAAGCAAATGAAGTAATGGACGTTAGTGTTGCACAAAATTATTACGTTAAAAAATATAATCTAAACGGTGTTGAATTTGGCGGGATAGTTGACTTTGAAAGTAAACCGGGTGTTGATTTTAATTTTAGTGTTGTCTTTGAAAATGGCGGATATTATTTGTATTTAAAGGATACGTTAAATAGCAGCATGCCATATTTTCTCGGTGTCAAAAAAACTGTTAGCAGTGAAGGCGGTATAAATACAGAGTCTTTTTATAATTCTGACGGTAAAATTGTCAATAAATATATACTCGCTTATGATAAAGCCGGCAGAGTTGTTACAGAGAAGTTTTTCTCAGTAAAGGATAATAC
>JAGAQK010000047.1 GCA_017622825.1 Clostridia bacterium
TACTGCACATTAGCACTATACTGACCTATCTGTCCATCGGGACGTAGCTCTTGGACGTAATATTGCTCAATATTTGAATCGCTACTTCCTGTCTTCTCCCACATATCTTCGAAAATCGCCTGTTCGCCGTGTTTGAGCGTGAATATTCCTTTCGCACCAACGGTACAACCTTTTGTTGTCTCACCTGTTATCGTGTTGAACTTCGTAAACGTATCGCCAGCATTAAAAAGCAATGTTTGCTGATCTTCCTGCAACACTCTGAATTTATATTCTTGTGTTTTTTGGAGATAATCAAGTACTTCATCAGCATGCGGATCTTCTGATGTTTCTTTATCCAACTGCTTTTCAACAACGAGTGATTTGTCGCTGAATGACTGCAAGTTAAACTTGATACTACAGTTAGCAACAGCCTGACCACGCTCAAGATAGTAAAACTTAAGCGTATGCGTAGTGTAGTCAGCAAAGCGATTTTGATTATCGCTATCCCACTCCACTCGGTTAAGAGCATTGCTTCCGGCCCTTGTAAAGCACTGCTTTAATGTTGTAGGGAATGAGGTGGCATCATTTCCACTTGTTGTATTTTCATTATTGGGGCTACCAACCCAATCCAAATATTGCTTTACTTCTCCTGTTTGGAAGTTTATGCTTCCTGTTACGGTACCGTGCGTACCTCCAAGGTCAAGTACAAGAACATCATCTATGAATACCCAAACGTCATCATCTCCAGAAAACTCAAAAATCATGGGCGTTGTTGTTTCGTTTCCTTTAGAGTCAACATGCACCAGATTACCATCTTTACCCTGTATGAATGAAAACTCCATTGTCATACCAAACCAATAGTTGGCATTTGTAGGAGCAGTCGAATTTATATCTGTTTTTGGTTTTGCATTTGGTTGATTTCCATGTGCTACCATAACACTCGTATAATCTGTAATAGTCTCAAACGGAACTGACACATCATTTAACGAATTACTATATACAGTGTTATAAAACACCTGTGATACGTATCCTTTTGTATAATTAAAAGGCATAAAATCGTAATAATCGTGAGTATCCAAACCGAAAGCAGCGGTCAATTCATTGCGTTCTCTATAGCTTCTCACGCGGAAAAGATTATTTACTTTATCATAGTCAACCGCATTTTGGGCACTGTCATACCAATACTCTCCCGTGTCTTCATTGTACTGCAGAATAGTATTTTTTGCTGCATACTCGGTCACAGAAGGCGAAGGTAATCTGTCTTTGTTTCCTTCCGGAAGCTGTTCTAAACTCTTAGCTTGTTGACCGTTAAACAGATATTTAAGTGATTTATTTAACTCTGTCAATCCAGATGGAGCTGTTCTTGTTGTTCCTCTAGCATCATGAGTAAACGACAACATCGGATAACCTCGCAATGCCTCGGTAGTATAGCTTTGCATATCATACTCAACTGTTGCATGATACCTAGTAAAACCATCAGCATCCCAAGTGTCACTCCTGTGTAATATAGACTTACAGGTTGGTCTATATCTGTCGACACACACGCATCCAGCAAACTTTATCCAATAATTCACCCAAGGACTTGTGCCACCGTCGCTATAAGTTCCACCTCTGAAATTAAAATACGGAGCGATAGCTCTTAATTTTGCTAGTTTTTCTGCCTCAGTCTCGTCGTTAGCTAATGACCAACCGTGTTCATTCTTATTAATGTGCTGCGTGTAATCAAACAATTTGAACGTAAAGTTATCTACCACTTCTTTATCCTGTGTATTATTAATATTCGCTGCCGCATTAGCATTTGCAGATTGGTCAACGTATTTAGTAAACGTTATATAGGCTAAAGCGTCTAATCCTTTATCTTTTGCTTCTTTACGATCTATACAATAATATCCCGGATCATCATATATGGTCGTCCAAGTACTGAGACCGAGGCTTTTTAGCGGAGTTTGATTTACAACAACTTTATCATCCTCTGTTTGTTCATAAGTTGCCGATTTATTACATCCCGGCCAATACATATCTCCACCATTAAAACCTTCGTCCATATAGTCTTTTCTAATCATCAAGATAAATCCTTGATTGCCTGTACGTGCCAGATTCTTAATTCTGCCTTTATACTCTTCCGTTCGCCTTGTAGAACCTTCCATTGAAATTTGTGAGACATAATGATAATCGTATGACAAAGTTGAAGCAGTGTCATGCTGCGTAGCACACTCGATACGTATTCCAATCCATTGCGATAAATCGACAGGAATTCCGGCGAAGTTAGAGGGAAATGATTGCCCTACAGTTACATTGCCCTTATTACTTCCATAGAAAAATTCACCAAGACCACAAAAAATATTTGCATGTATTAATATGACATCATATGTGTCGAAATATGATTTTGTACTACCACTATGGTCTCCATTTTCGTCTCCCCCATATCTCGCTGCGTTACCAAGAACTGCCTGTACAGGAAAGACATTGTTTACTTGTATCTCGTCATTAATAATGTTACCGCTGACAATCTGTGTAGTGCCGGGGTCTCCTGTGGCCGTAAGGGCGGGCAGCATCAAAAAGTAGGTCGTAATGAATACTGCGCCTGCCGCGAGCCAAATTACTACCCTGTACCACCATTTATGTACAAATTTATTTCTCTTATACGTCACTAATTTTTTATCGACTATTCCTTCCATATATATCACACCCCAAAAAATATATAAACGTCGGTTTTACTTATAATACCATTATATCTTTATAAAATCAATATTTTTTTGAATGTGGATGATAAAGCCCACACACAGCATAAAATTTTCTTTTAAATTATTTCCCGGGAAATAAAAATCAGCCGAATTTTATAGTATACTTCCCCCTAAGAAACGTTACAGCAGACTTTAAAGCCGGCTGTTCTTTTCGATACGGGAAAGGTGGTGCTCGCCGTTGGGCTTTTCTTTTAAATCATTGTTAAAAAATAAAATTAAGGATAAAAGGATACGTGTTTTCGGTAAAATGTATAGGATTTCTGCAAAGAAACAGTTCTGTACTATAGGAATATGTCTTATAGTCTGTATTTCGGTCGGATTATATATCAATCACACGAACGCCTTGAGGCCGGCGGTAGCCGATGCATCTGCAGGCTTGGAAGTTAGCGCACAAGACACGCATGAAAGTACACAGACAAACACACCGACAATGACGCCAACGGCGTTTCCGCAGAAGAAAATACTGCTCCATATAAGCGGAGCTGTGAACAAACCCGGTGTGGTGGTAATAAATGAAAACGCGCGGCTGGCAGATGCCGTCGAAGCGGCAGGCGGATTAAAGAAGGATTGCGACTTGTCGCAGATAAATTTGGCTGCGTTTGTTACAGACGGTATGAAGGTGCATATCCCGTTTGTAGGTCAGACTCCGATAGTGATTTTGTCGAGCCCTGCTGCGCAGAGCGTCATACAGCCAACGAAAACACCGGCGATGCCAACTCTGGCACAAAAAGTCAATATAAATACGGCCGGTATTGAGGAGCTCACTCGGCTCTCCGGGATTGGAGAGTCTACGGCAAAAAAAATAATCGCTTACCGTGAGGAAAATGGCAGATTCGGTAGAATCGAGGATATCCTGCAGGTAAGCGGTATTGGCGAAGCGAAATTTCGCAATATAAAAAACGATATTTGCGTATAGCGCGACTTAGCTACAAACGAGACTCAGCCCTTAAAGCTGGTTTTATCGTCTATGGCAGTTAATAAGATTGTCAGATTGCCATTGCGACAACGAAGCTCATCAATGAACTCCTTCTCGTTGATGTCAGTGCTCAATGTAACGTGGTATGTCAGCTCAAACAAAGCACCAAGGTCGATTGTCTTAATCTTTTCGAGCTCAAAATTCTTTGTGTATTTTTTGAGAATATCATCAAAAGCATCTGTGTAATTGAGATTTTCCGGGATTTTGATGCGAAGCTTACGTACATTCATGCGCTTTTTACCATAGCCGAGACGAGATAAAAGAATCATGAAAACACAGATGAGTATGATAAAGAATATACCGTACGTCACATATCCTCTACCGCAGGCGAAGCCGCCGGCAAGAGCCATAAATACGTAAACAATGTCTTTAGGATCTCCGGGTGCACTTCTGAATCTTACCAAAGAGAAAGCTCCTGCCAAAGAGAAAGCTCCCGCAATGCTTGAGCCTACAACCAAAATAATCAAAGATACTATTGGAGGTAAAGCAACAAGCGTCAACATAAAATTCTGAGAAAAAGCTGCTCTTTTACCGGATGCAATCATATATGCACCACTCACAATAACACCCACAGCAAACGCGCACAACACAATAATAAGTGCGCTCTTCAAACTTATTGAAGTATCAATCGTGGAATCAGCGTCCAATATACTTTTAAAAAATTTATCCATTTCCTGTCCTCCGTTTTATATCGTTAACTATAATCATTATATTATATTTGTTACAAAATCGAACTGCAAAGCTCGGATGCGTTATCAACTCTGCCCTTACCTGTCATGCGGGCGTATTCCGTACCGTACTTAGAAAACGATCTGTGGAAAATCTCGTTTTCATTAAGAAGATGCGTAAACCAAAGCGGCAAGTTCTTATTAATCTTGACCTCCATGAGCCAAACGTCATCATCGAACATCGGCTCCCCATAATCGCCGGCATCAAGAGACAAGTCATATCGTCTCGTTCGTATGTTCGTGTCAAAAGACACGCGAAACTCCGGGTCATTTTTATCAAAAAACGCCAATCTGTCATACGCCAAATACAAGCATGGCTTCAAGTCATAAATATGCGTAAAGTAGTCGATTTCCTTCATAACTTGCTGATTTATGTACGGCTTCGGCTCAGGCATTATGCCCGTCTCAATGTATCTTTTTGCTTCCTCTATCTCAAGACGCGTCCTGCGCTTATTAACGACACCTTTAAATTTCTTCTTAATCTCAAGAAAAACCAAATCCCCCGGCTTAGGTACTCCATACCCGCGCAGGCGAAGCTTTTCTTTATAAATTGGCTTTGAAACAGACTGCTGTATCAAATAATTATCGTCTGTATCGTAGTAAATATTGCAAATAGTATACACCTTACCGCCAATATTGTACTTATCCTCATTCATATATTCACGAAGAGCATCAATGATAATATCCTTTTTGGTCGTGTTAAGCATATATTTAACTTCATATCTACTAAAAATTTCTTTTGCCAAAACATTCACCACTCAACTGCTTTATATTGCCATTATACTACATTTAAAAGCAAAAAGTATGTCAATTTATAGACTTTATAATCACTTTTTGGTAACCAAATTGCTTTTTCAGCCTCTCCACGTTGCATTTCTTCTGTCCAATATAGTCAGAAAGCTCTTCTTTTGGAACGTACGCGGTAAAAATCTTACTCTCTGTGTTGTCTTTACTTTCAAGAGCCATTTTCACGAGCCTGTTATAAGCAATATGAGATTTTACAAGCTGACCGAAAGCCGGATGATACGGACCGGCAACGATCTCGCCGTCCATACTCACGCCATCAGAAGCCTGCAACCCCATTCGTATGACTTTTATATTGTTGTTCCTGTATTGTAACATTAGTTCGGCACACAAAGCAACTGTTTTTTCGAGCGTTGGCGGCAAATAAGTACCATTTTCGCACATTTTGTGTAAAAAAGTATCACGCAAAACAACGGTGGGGTAAATTCTCACAATATCGGGCTTCAATTCAATGATTTTTTTGCACGTGGCAATATCGCTCATATATGATGCCCCCGGCAGACCTGTCATGGTCTGAAGTCCCAGTTCAAAGCCATACGCTCGTATTAACTCAGAAGACTTAACAGTATCAGCCGCCGTATGTCCCCTGCCTGAGGCAAGCAATACATCATCATCCATAGACTGTGCACCAAGCTCAATAGTCCTGACGTTGTATTTTCTCAAAAATATCAAAACATCATCATCTATGCAATCGGGACGAGTTGAAAGGCGCACAGAACTAACAGCGCCGCTTTCAATATACGGCGCCACAGTCTTAAGATATTTTTCCTGCATTTCCCTGGGTATTGCAGTAAAACTTCCACCAAAAAAAGCAATCTGGACAGTCTCATAATTGCTTGTGATGTCCAGATAACTTTCAACAATCTTAATAACTTCTGCCTCATCAGGAGGATTTTTCTGCCCGCTTATTTTCTTTTGATCACAAAAACAACAATCGTGCGGACACCCTGCATGAGGTATAAAAATCGGTATAATCAGCATTAAATACCCTCAACCGGCTTAACATCAGGACAAGTAATACCTGCTAATCTGTTTGTAGGACATGCCCATCTTACTGCGTTCGTAATAATCTTCTGCACATTCTCATTATAATAAGAAGGATTTGCTTCATGACCAGGTCTGAAATAGAAAATTTTACCGTATCCGCGAGTAAACGTACAACCGGAACGGAAAACCTCTCCGCCTCTGAACCAGCTCATAAATACAACAGAATCCGGCTTCGGTATATCAAAAAACTCACCGTACATTTCCTCAGGATCAAGTACGAAAGTCTCAGGCACACCTGCGGCAATAGGATGGCTCGGATCGAGACACCAAATACGCTCATGATCGCCATCTCTCCACTTAAGCGTGCAACTTGTTCCCATCAAAGCCGTAAAAGGCTTACTCATATGAGCAGAATGAAGCGGTATAAAGCCCATTCCTCTGAGCACATGGTCCTTAACCTTATTAACAACAGCATCACTTACTTCATAATGTCTGATATGTGCCCACCAAATAAGAACGTCAGTGTTATTCAAAACTTCATCTGTAAGACCGTTCTCAGGATCGTCCTGCACTACAGTCGTTACAACCATATCATCATTCTTACCCAAAAAGTCTGCAATTACCTTATGTATACCCTCCGGATAAATATCTTTTACAATACCATCTGTTCTCTCATGAAGGTATTCATTCCATACTGTTACCCTAATCATAACATCACTCCCATTAAAATAGTATATATCAGATAACTCCCAATATATTCAACATTACTTTTGCCGCTTGCTGCTCGGCATCCTTTTTACTGCGTCCGTATCCCTCAGCAGTATTCATCTTGTCTGAATTCTTCTGCGATACAACAACTTTTGCATGATAAGTGCAATCGTGTGCAGGACCTTCAACGCCGCAAATTTCATACGCAATATCCGCGAAATTCGTATTTACGGACTCTTGAAGCTTAGTCTTATAATCAGCAGTCTCATACGTCATCGCATGCTTTTTGATAAAAGACTCCATATCAAGCTTTTCCATAAGAACCCTTGCAACACAATCAAAGCCGCCATCCAAATAAATTGCAGCCAACAGGCTCTCAAAGGCATCAGCCTGTATGGAAGGTTTATTACGTCCGCCGGAAATTTCCTCACCACGTCCTAAAAGCAGATATTCCTGCAAGCATATCTTCTGTGCAAGCTCTGCCAAAGAAGCTTCACAAACAACAGAAGCCCTGAGCTTTGACATATTACCCTCATTCATATCTTTAAAATGCTTGTACAAATAAGTGCTTATAACCGTACTTAAAACAGAATCACCCAAAAACTCAAGTCTTTGATTACTCTCAGCCTTATCTTTCTTTATGCTGTGCTCGTTTGAATACGACGTATGAGTAAGAGCTTTCACAATCAAGTCACGATTGTGAAAGCTGTAGCCAATACTTTTTTCTAATCCTGTAATATCAGTTTCCATATATTATTTTTTTACTGCCTTTATATAATCAACAGCATCTCCTACTGTGGAAATCTTCTCTGCCTCAGCATCAGGAATCTCAACGTTAAATTCCTCTTCAAAAGCCATAATAAGCTCAACAATGTCAAGAGAGTCTGCACCGAGATCATCAACGAAAGATGCGCTCATTGTAACTGCATCTTCATCAACGCCAAGCTGTTCTACTACGATTTCCTTTACCTTATCAAACATGTCTAATCCATTCCTTTCTTTTATATGGGCCGCCCTCAATAATTCTGCGACCA
>JAGAQK010000002.1 GCA_017622825.1 Clostridia bacterium
CGACAGTGAAGCAACGTATGACACCGAAAACAAGACGCTGACAATGAAGTACCTAGGTAAGCTCTGCGTGTTTACACCAAACGAAAACGTTGTGGAAGCAAACGGAACGCTTTTTGTACCACACACGTACGCTATGGAAATATTTGGATTCCCGCACGTATATACTGATAAATTCGGTATAATTATACTCTCAAAAGAGAAGATAGAATACGATATGGTAAAAGACCTGGGAACGCTTCTTGATATATCCTTCACGACATTGTTTGAAAGACCGTCAGGCGAAAAAATGGTAGAAGACATAATACGCCATACAGGCAATATAAATACACACCCTAAGCTGTTTTTAAGCGAAGAAGACATCGAAAGATTAAGAGAATATTACAAAAACGACAGCAAATACAGAGCGTATTATGACGAATTGCTCGACATATACGGCAAAGACAGTAAAGAATTTAATTCTGCGCCCATAAGCCACGCTACAATGAAAGAACAGACTTTCCACTCGTCAGTACTGCTCGGCAGAGTAGCATCATGGGCTATGTTTTATAAAATAAGCGGTGACGAGGATTATGCCAAAAGAATATGGGAAGAAATGGAAAATCTCTGTGATTATCCTGACTGGATATCGCACCACTATCTCACAACGTCAGAAATATGCGTGAGCGCAGCAATGGTTTATGATTGGCTTTATGACTATCTGACAGAGGAAAAACGCCAAAAACTTGCAAACGCAATAATAGAAAAATGCCTTAAAATAGGGCTTGATCATTACGAAGGCAGAAGAATAATATGGCCGCCCACAAACTGGAACGGTATTTGCAATGCCGGCACGTGCATAGGCGCCATAGCGTTGCTTGACGTGTGCCCGGAGCTATCTACAAAAATACTCGGCTATGGCATACTCAACGTAGAAGAATCGCTTGACTCATTTGCACCTGACGCATCACACCTGGAAAGCGTAATGTATTGGGAATTTCATGTGAAATATTATCACATGTATCTGGCGGCGCTTGACTCGGCTTGCGGTACACAATATGGCTTGTACAACGCGCCGGGCTTTGCTGATTCGGCGTATTTCGCATATTTTATGCAGACGGAAATCGGTTCTTGGCCTTACCATGACTCACTTGGCGATATTGTAATAAATAACTATTTGTATTGGTTTGCTGTAAAGCAAAACGATACATTTTTGGCGGAAAAAAGGCATGAACAGATAGAAAGAGCAAAAGAAGTAAGACACAACCCGCCGGCGAAGCCGGCAGACGATATAGGTCTTGCAGTATCGTTTTTTGATCTTATGTGGTATAGACCCATAGAGAAAAAAAGTGACAATAAGGTGCTGCCGTTAGATGCTTATTATAGGAAGATAGATATTGTAACGATGCGTTCCGGATGGGAAAGAGGTGCAATATTTACAGGCTTGCACGGTGGCGAAAATAATGCTTCTCACGGCGATTTGGATACAGGTAACTTTATATTGTATGCAAAAGGGCATAAGTTCTTTGATGATTTAGGCAAAGAAAATTATAAAGTGCCGGGTTATTTTGACTATCCGCCCACAGTAAGGTGGCATTATTATCGCAAAAGAGCGGAAGGTCACAACACGATAGTCGTAGGAAAATCAGATTTCAATGTACCTGACCAGGCAAAGTATGCAGATTCAAAGTTTACGTGTGTTGAGCTTTCAAATGCATCGTCTAAAGCAGTGCTCGATATGAAAGAAGCCTACAGTAGATATGAGCCGGTAAAATTCCGTAGAGGAATGCTTTTTACGAATAATAAATCAGTTATTATTCTGCAAGATGAAATCGTGCTTAAAAAAGAGAAGACAATATGCTGGTCAGCGCACACTCGGAGCAGTTTTGAAACGAAAATATACTCAAAAGGGCGCGTGGCAGTAATTGATGCGGGCGATTGTGCGTTGTATTGCGAGCTTGTTTCAAATGATGAAAGCCTTAAGTTTGAATTGTGCGCTGCTGAGTCATTTGACAGTAATTATAAGAACCACGAGATAGAATTCAGTCGTGATGAGTACAGGAAACTTTTGGTAAAAACAAGCAAGCCTGTAAGAGAGCTTAATATGGCAGTTGTGTTTACAATCATGGGGAAAAATAGTAAAATGACGGAGCAGGGTTGCCTGTATACTTTTGAGAATATGGATAACTGGAAAATATGAATATAATATATACAGAGGTGGGGTAATATGAAAACAGCATTGATAGGATTGGGAAGAATAGGCTGGCACTTTCATTTAAATCAATTGCTGGCGCATAAAGAATATGAAGTTTGCGCAGTAGTTGATACAAGCCCAGAAAGGCTTGCAGAAGCAAAGGAACTTTATGGCATAAAAGGTTATACTGATTACAAAGAAATGCTTAAAGAAGAAAAACCGCAGCTCACAGTAATCGCTTCTCCTACTATTTTTCACGAAGAACATGCAGTAGCGGCGATGGAGTCAGGCTCTGACGTTATACTGGACAAGCCTATGGCGCAAAGTTTTGAGGCGGCAAAAAGAATTTACGACACACATAAAAGTACGAAACGCAAGCTCATAATTTACCAACCTCACCGTTTTACGGCGGAGACGGTAGTCGCTCAAAGAATCATAAATAGCGGCAAACTCGGCGAAATTTATGACATGAAGCGCTCTTGTATGAGTTATTCAAGACGAAATGATTGGCAGGCGTTCAAGAAGTTTGGCGGCGGTATGCTGGCAAATTACGGAGCACATTACGTAGACCAACTCGTATATCTTGCAGGCGAGAAAGTAGTTGAAACATATAAAATTACTGCCAATGTAGCAACTCTCGGCGATGCGAACGACGTTGTAAAAATTGTAATGAAAACAGAAAACAACAAAATTTTAGACGTAGACATAAGCCAAGCAGCTGCTCTGCCGTTGCCGCTTTTGGTAATATATGGTAAATACGGTGCGGCAACGCTCGTTCAGACCCACGTAGGACTTCGATTCATTGTAAGATATTACAATCCGGAAGAGCTTGCACCAAAGGCAGTTTATGAGGAAATGGAAGCAAAGGACAGACTTTATCCTTTTGATATTATTGATTGGAAAGAAGAAATCGTACCGGTAAAAGGCGAAGATGCTATAGACTTTTATGCTTTGTGCTATGAATATTTTACAGACAAAATAGAATCTCCCATACCGGTAGAACAAACAATAGAAGTAATGAGGATTATATCGGCAGAGTGATTTCATGTACATATGGAGGAGGGATGATTATGAAATTACAATCATTTGTTAAAAAAATCACATCGTTGTTGCTTTGCCTTGTGATGGTGTGCAGCTATGTTTCCGTAACGGCACAGCCCGGCAAGGAAGAATATGAACAAGTAACAACTTTGTATGACGTTCATAAAATTAAACCGGCGTACATAACGCAAGGCTTACAGTTTGAAGCGCAATACCCGGGAGGAATGTTAGTGTTCCCGATAGTTAACGCAGAGCTTCAAATGGGAGAGTTTTATGGAGTGGAAATTTATCGTTTGGGTGGTACTTTGGGAGAAAGCACTGTGCAAATAGAAAGCATAGATTACACCGCAAAGTATGGCGTAGATTATGAAATATACGTTTCGCCCGTAAAGGGGGATAAAGCAGTTTGCGGAGAAGCGGCACCGATTTATGCGATAGAACAGCTATCATACGTGCCGACTTTGACAAGCTCAAGCATTGATACGGAAGACTCCTCCGGAAAAGATGAAAGTCAAGCTGCTCTTTATAATGAATACGTTCAGGAATTCCGGGATTTGATAAAACCATCATCATCGTTTGAAGTCAAATTTGCAAGCGGCGAGAATTCAAAAATGATTTACATAAAAACGCTTAAAGATGACGTGGTAACTGATGATTTGGAGTTTACGCTTACAATGAAAGCCGTATCAGGGACATCAGTGCTCGGCAATCAAAATACTATGGGCTTTTCTATTACGGAAACGCGCGAGAAGCCGCAGGCGTATATTGAAGTTGCAAATACTATGGTGAGCTATAATAGCAGTAAAGGATTTATTACTGTACGCAGAACAGGTAATACAGGAAGAAGATGCTCATACAGGCTTGTGACACAATCGGGCACGGCAGTGGCCGGCGAAGATTATAATGCAGTGCATCTTGAGCTGGATTTTTTGCCGGGAATGACTGAACATAGAATTCCTTTTGAAATATTAAAAGGTGCGCAGGTCGGAGAAAAGTTCACGGTTTTAATAGAAAATGTGAAAAATGCAGAAGCACTTAATGAAAGCGCTATCGTTTCGTTTTGTGAAAGCGGAGAAAATGTGATAATCTCAGAAAACGGAACAGAGCTCAATGCATATGTGCCGCAGCTTATGAATGTGCGTGATAAAGAATTTGTGCCGATTACACAGTTTGAAAAGAGCGTGTATACTGACAGAGGCGTAGGCAAACAGGAAAATTATTTTAATATTGCGAGTGATGGAAAGTCTGCAGAAATGATATATAAAAATAAATCTGCAGCAAGAAATAATGCGATATCAATTGTAACAAAGGATAAGATTAATTTCTCAGGCGTGCATTCGATATCATTTTATATAGATAATTATTCAGGCTCTTGCTCGTGGGACCATAATGCCATATACGTTTCGGATTCCCCTCTGTTCACGTCAAGTACGGGCGATTATGATTTTATACACAATTTTGATGATGATGGAATCGGTGCATGCTGGAACATGACAAATGTTGCAGAAGACTATATAAAGAGAACAACAGGAAAACTTAAAGTCAATGGAGAAAAAAATCTTTATATTTTACTTCATAAGGGCGATTTTGGAGGTACAGCATCTTTCAAGATTTATTCTGAAGGAGAAGATTCTGAACACAATATAACACTTAATCTTATCAAATATAACATGAATGTTGTTGCACCGGATAAGATACAGCTTTACAATGCAAACCAAAATCAGCTTGAAAATGTTTCGCCTGTAAATAACGTTAATCTTGTGCATCCGCAGAGCGGTTCGTTGGCAGAGAATATTGATATTTACAGAAATGAATTTATAAATATTTCTGCTGACTTTATTGAAGAGCTCGGTGATTACAAACCTGTCCTTACCGGCATTAGATTTTGCAATAAAGATGGCCAGCAAGAATCTGCAATATATCCCGTAAGCGGAGGTAAAGTTAAATTTACTGCGAATATTATCAGTGAAATACAATCTCTTATTTCTGTGACAAATGATTCAAGTGGTAACGAAATTCACAACGTATATGTTAAACCTGTATATGAATATAAAGAAGCGAACGTTGCAATAATGGGATATAATCCGACTTTTAAGGATTCAAATGGTCAAACGTTCAAACTGAATAGTGATGGTTTTTCAGGTGGATTGTACGTAGGCGGCAAGTTAATCGGTACAGTTTCGTGGTCAAATCCGGGCAGAACGGGCGATAAGACATATATGATAGGCGATACAGTGAGATTTGTGTTTACGCCTGAAAGCGATGAATCATATAAGAAGTTTGACTTGGACCTCAGATATTATGTGGGTGATACCGAACCTGAAGTAAATGCACACGGCGGTAATATTGAAGCGGGAAATACAGGAGCAAAAGAAGTTATATTAACATTGGAAAGAAATATAACAAAAATTTATCCTATAGTCACTGAGCTTGACCTTGGTATAGCACTTGTAGTAAAAAATCCCACACAAGGAAACTTTTCGGGTAAAGGCGAGGAGAATTGCAAAAACAATACTGATGGTTCTGCTACTGTAACAGGATATAAAACAAGCTCGGGGATGGTAAAATTTGATACATTGAGTGTTGGAAATGTACTTTCTCTTTCTGCTGCACCAAATGACGGATATAGGGCAAAATGGACGTATATTAACACGTTTACAGGTGAAGAACATACGTATTACGGTAATTCGTTCTTCTTTGCTGTGCAAAGTGTTGTAAATAACAATGCAAATGTCGTTAAACTTGAATTTGAAAAGATAACAGAAGCTGTAAAAAGTTACAAATTCAGCGGTGTTATAAAGATACAGCAGAGTACAATTCTTAATCCTGCAGATAATAATACAAGTATTTATGAAATTGTAGAAAATGCTACTGTTACTATAGGCAATTACAGTGGTATATCAGACAGCAACGGTAGATTTATACTTTTAAAGGATTCTTCGGTTAATGCAGATGACGGCTCAAATGATGCTGAGTTAGTTTTGGTTGGAGATGAAAAAATCAGAGCATTGGTATTTACGAACGGTCAGTATTTTATTGCAGATGTGAATATTGCTGATTGTCTCCCTAAAGATTCGGAAGAATATATATCTAATGTATAATTGAAGCTTAACTACGCGTGGGACGGCCCCATTCCGAAGAAAATAACGGCAGTAAACAGTGAGGGTCAAGAGCAATCGCAGAGTATTGTGCTGTCAACAAGTAATAAAATTAAATTTAAGCTTGAGCTTGATTTGTCGCGTCAGGATCCCGATAAGCCGGTAAATGCCATAAAGTGGATGTTTATTGGTGAAGACGGAGCGATTTCTGAGACGTCAGAGGAAACGTATCTCCTTAATAACGCGTGGTATACTGAATATTCCGGCGTTATTTCGGAGCTTGCAAGACATGGAGACGAGCTTTGGGTTGAGCTTTACAACGTTGAAAATATAAATGGTACAGACGTTTATACGTCGTTTGGCAGGTTTAATACAGGCTATTCATTCCAAGCAGCAACAATTGAGGAGTCAATAGTTTATACTCCCGATGTTGGCGTACCGAAGAATATAACGCATCCGGTACCGAGTATAGGACCGGTTAATCCGACGGTGTCGTTCTATGGGCTGCAGCCGGTGTTCAATTTGGGCTCGGTAGGTGAGGATGAGTACGGAAATTCAATTAAAACAATTACTATCGGCATTAGTCTCAGCGCAATGAACGACTTTATGAAGGAAGATAAATCTTTCGGAACACTGTCTCCTTTAGATAAAGCTAAAAAGTTGGGAGAAATATTGGGTAACTATGATGAATGTTATAATAAAACAGGCAAATTCCCTGCATTTGCAGGTCGCAAAGGAGTAGCGGATGCCCTTAAGCTTAATACGGCCGTCAACTTCTCGCCGTCTGTCGCGCTTTGCTTCCAATCCAACTACTATGTTGAAAAAGGAACGGGAGATTGGAAATTTATATCTACAGTTTATGTTTTAGGCTTTGGCGGCAAGTTGTCAGTGAATATTCCTTTTGTGTTTTTCTATGTGCCTTGCTTTACAAATATTGCAGTTGAATTGAGCCTCGATATTTGTCTTTGTGTCACACCTAATACAATAGATAAAGAGACAGGCAGGGTAGTACCGCTTGATATAGATAACCTTTGGGATCCTAATATGTCAGCGGTTGCGGGAAATTACAAAATAGCAGGTTCAATAACGTTTGGTGTTGGTATTGGATTCAATGCACTGATTGCGGCATCCGGCAATTTAAAAGCAGCTTTGAATATTGAATTTAACAGCTTTAATACAGGTAAGGGTAATCTTATCTTGTCCGGTGGTATTACTGTTGAATTTTTGTTTTTGAAGTACTCGTGGACAGGCTTTGAAGTCGACGTTGAATTGTTTAATAATATAGACACTCAGGCTCAGGCGTTAAGAAAAATGCGCTCGAAAATCGGCGGAGATATTATGAATACTGTTACATTAAGAGATTTGGAGCTTGAGGCTGCAATTGATGAAAAAGATCTTGATGTCAGAAATATGCGAAGTGCCGTTTTACAACATGAGCTTGTTATTTCAAAGTCTCCGGCGATGATAAATCCTTCGGTAATAGAGATTAAAGATGGTGTATATCTTGCAACTATGGTTGTTTCTGTGGAGGAAGAAGAACTGGAAGTTAACAAACACAGGCTTTACTACTTTATTTATGATGAGAACAAGGATAAAGTAGTTGAAAATGGTTTTGTTATGGATAAATATTTGGAAGATATGGCTAAAAACGGTTTAAGAGCAGCTATACGGGACAATCTTGACACTGACGTACAGATGGTTGATTGCGGAGAGGATATTTTGATTACATGGACAAAGGTTGGAAATCCTTTGAA
>JAGAQK010000003.1 GCA_017622825.1 Clostridia bacterium
TCAATTGCCAAGCGAATGTCAGACTCGCTTGCCTTTAAAGAGCCCTGAATCATCTGTGCCTTACCCCCGCAAGAAGCCTTTAGATTTTCACGAAGATATTTGGCAATAACAGTCATATCAACATGGTCAGACGCGGCAATAAAATTATAATTTCCATCTTCACCGGAAAATACAGCACAGAATTTATCCGTCTTTTGCTTAAGTAAATTAACAAAGAAACGCATATCATCGGCAGATGAATTCTTTTCAAAAAACAAAATATTATCGTGTTCGCAATTATCATAACCGGAAGCCAGCAACGTATAATACTGCTGCTTTACAGCAGTTCTTTCTGCTTTTGTATTATAAAGATCGCTTTGCAAAAGCTCAAATCTTTTACAAATATCATCAGGATGCGACGACAGAGAGTTGCTGATTGATTTAACGTTATTATAATGCTTCGTAAGCTCGTTAAAAGCCATTTCGCCCGCAAGTAAGCTGACCCTCATACCGCCCTTATACTTTTGAGCACCGAGAATTTTAATAATACCTATTTCACCCGTTCTCGACACGTGAGGAGCACAGCAAGCGCAAATATCAACACCCTCAATTTCAACTAAACGAAGAGTCGTTTTAATTTCCTTTTTACTCCTGTATGATCGCGAGGCTGCAGTGCCCGGCTCATAAAATTTCACTGAAATCGGAAGATTCGCATACACAGCGCGATTTGCAAGTATCTCGACTTTACTTAAATCCTCAGGTGTCAATATGCCGTTGAAATCCATTGTAATCTCGTCAGCACTCATGTGAAAGCCGATATTTTCGTATCCGAAAAGAGAATGAATGATGCCCGAACAAATATGCTCGGCAGTGTGATTTTGCATCCTTGGAAAGCGCACGCTCATGTCAACCTTGCCGACCACAACACTTCCAACCTCCAACTCAGCAGCAATAGTGTGAACCACCACGGTCTCGTTATTTTCGCTTCTGAGGCTCAAAACAGGGAAGCCGTTAATAGTACCCTCGTCTGAGCTTTGGCCGCCGCCTTCGGGGAAGAATGCGGTTTGACTGAGTATCACTTCATAATTTCCTACGGAATTCTTTGTGCACGACACCACTTTCGCGCTAAATTCACTGCAATTGCCATCTGTCTCGTATAATTTCATTTCTGTATCTCTCCTATATTACATTTGGATAAAATTGAGGGAATAAGGTCATTACATTCCTTGTGACCTTCGTCATATAATTCAAGAAGTAAATCTTTATCGCGTGTTGTACGGCCGACTTTTAATGGCTCAAGCGGACGTATTATAATGGCATTTCCTTCTTTCTCAAGCTTTTCACATAAAGCAATTTGCCTTGCGTATACTTCATGACGTTTTTTTAAAGTTTCCAAAACGTTCGGATATTTTTTATACTTCATTTTTGCAAGAGCATTTACTTTAAAAGGTTTTTTTGAATAACCTTTATTTTGAGTTAAAACTATGACGTGAAATTTGTTACCGTCTTTAATTGACTGTTCAATCGGAATTGGACACGGTATACCACCGTCGAGAAGCTCATAGTCCTTGAATTTTACAATAGGCGCCATAAGTGGGATAGCGCAGGAAGCTTCCGTAACCTCAAGGTTTCTTGTAAGCTCGCTTTTATCAAACCACACTGCATCACCTGTTTTACAATCCATTGCACCTGTCAGGAACTTGACGGGGGAGGTTTTAAGAGCTTCATAATCATAATAAATATACTTTTGCGGTATTCTTCTGAAAACAAGCTCTCTGTTAAACATTGAGCCGTAACGAATAAGGTTCAATACGCTCACGTACTCTTTTGTGTGTGCATAATGCTCGACAATCTGCCTGTTTCTGAATGGTTGTCCTGAAATATAAGTTAATGCATTTGCGGCTCCTGCCGATACGCCTATTACGTAGGGAAACATTATGCTGTGTTGCATGAAACCTTCAAATACACCTGCTGTGTAATAGCCACGCATTCCGCCGCCTTCCAAAACAAGAGCTGTACCTGCGGGGAGCTTTGTTTTAAATTCAATTGATTGAATAGGCTTGAAAGTGTATTCGTTATTTGTTTTATCTGACATTATCTCTTCACCTGATATATTTTTATTTACAAATTAACAATTTATATTATAACACAAAAAAGTACTTTGAAAAACATAGAAAAGAGTGTATAATTTTTTTATAGATTTATGGAGGGATAATTATGAAAATCAAAAAGTTTATAGCAGTATTTTTGATTGTTTGTTTGCTACTTACTTCTTTGCCTGTGACGGTTTTTGCTACACCTACATTTAAAGAAGGTAATTATGAAAAATGGGTTGACAGGATTGATGATTTACCCGATTATGCAACAGAATTTTATGATTGGTTAATAACAAATTCTAAAAAAGGAGGAGCACTCAGAACGGGTGTTACTGATACTGTTTTACCCGGTGATGACCCGGGGTACGGTTATCTTGTTGAGTATGTAGAAGGTGAGGATGTAACTTTTCAATATGAAAAATCAGAGGAAGATAATATACTTAACAAGTTAAAGTCCATTTGCAGTGCAGAAGCTGAAGCAAAGGTTGATGAAATTAGACAGTACGTTCTTGCAATGTTCTCTGCGTTTGTAAGAGATAATCCTCAAGTTTTCTGGCTTTCGAATACTGTGAAACTTTATCCGTATACAAAGTATTCTTGTAATACATATCCATCAAAGCTAATGTGTGTCGGCGGATACAAAATCGAATTTTATTTTATAATAAATAATTCATCGTACGACATCAGAAATTCTGGTTATTTGTCATCTGATTCAATAGATGCGATGGAAAAAAATATAAATGACAGTATAAATGAGATTTTTTCCGGAAATTATCCTGTTAACGGTTCTCGCAAGGATAAATTAGGTTATTTTAATGATTATTTGACAAAAACAAATTCATTTAATAATTCAACTAATTTGTCTTACATCGACGATTCTTGCAGAACGTGTGAGGCTGCATTGATAGGCAGAACGGGAACTGAAGGTCCTGTGTGTGAAAGTTATGCTGAAGCATTTAAAGTGCTTTGTGATAAGGCTGATATACCGTGCGTTATAGTTAACGGTACTTCAGATAACGGATATTCAAAATCAGGACATATGTGGAATTATGTTCAAATGGATAATGGTAAATGGTATGCAGTTGACGTTGCGTGGAACGACCCGACAGTAAATAATTCTGCGTTGGGGGCTGTTTCGGGTTATGAAAGCAGAGATTATTTCCTTATAGGCAGTGAAACAGTAAATGGCACAATGAAATTTTCTGATTCGCATGTTGTTGAGAATAATTTCTTTTTAAATGGTTTGTGCTTTTCAAATGGTCCGGTTCTTTCTGAATTGTCATATGATGAGGATATAAAAAATGCAGGGCAAGTTCAATACGGCAAGATAAAAAAAGTATCCGTTACGTTTGGACAGAATTTGTCTTTTAAATTTAAAGTTACGATTAATGAAAATTTTAGTGACGTATATTTGAAAGTAACGGGAGACGTATTTGATGAAATTTTATATGGCACACCAACAGGCAATGAAAAAGAATATGCGTTTGTTCTTGATAAAGTATTCCCGCAATATATGGGCGAAATGTTTGATATGGAACTCTATTGCGATGGTATTTTGGCAGATTCAATACATGATTACAGCATGGTTAAATATTTAAAAAACGTATTTAATATCACTTCAAGCGATAAACTCAAAATTTTTATTGCCGATATACTTGAATACGGTACAGCAGCTCAAATTTATACGAGCCATGA
>JAGAQK010000048.1 GCA_017622825.1 Clostridia bacterium
TATGAATACGAAAATGATGGCGACAGGATATACAGAAACGCTGTAAGAAATCTTTTTGCTACAGAAAAAGATCACATTGAAACCCAGAAATGGAGAGAACTCTATCACGATATGGAAAAATGTTTTGATGCCTGCAGCGAATTGGCAGGTTCGGTTGAAAGGGCGGCAGTTAAGAATAGCTGATAAATTATGTTGATTGAATGTAATAATATTTGTCTTGCATACGAGAATAATATTGTGGTTAAAGATTTGTCGTTTTCTGTGAATAAAGGAGATTACCTTTGCATCATAGGGGAAAACGGCTCAGGTAAAACCACACTTATGAAGGCTCTTTTGGGTCTAAAAAAAGTAGAAAAAGGCAATATTTCATTAGGCGAAGGACTTAAACAAAACGAAATAGGTTACTTACCGCAGCAAACGGGAATACAAAAGGACTTTCCCGCTTCCGTATGGGAAGTCGTACTGTCGGGAAGAATAAACAGACTTGGCCTCAAACCGTTTTTTACTTCAAAAGATAAAAAAATCGCTGAAGAAAAAATGGCACTGCTCAGTATTGAAAATTTAAAAAACAAATGTTACAGAGAGCTTTCGGGTGGACAACAGCAAAGAGTTTTGCTTGCGCGTGCTTTGTGCGCTACCCAAAAGCTTTTGCTTTTGGATGAACCTGTTGCAGGACTTGACTTGCTTGTGACAGAAGAAATGTATCATATTATTTATGATTTGAACAAACAAAAAGGCATTACAGTAATAATGATAACACATGACGTAGACAGGGCAGTGCGTGATGCCACGCATATATTGCATATGCATAAAGATAAAGTTTTCTTTGGAGACAAGGCGCACTACTTAGAATGTGACACTTGCCGCCAATTTACAGAAAATGAAGCAGAAAGCGGCCACGGATGTTGCAAAAAAGGAGGCTGTCACTGTCATGAATGAGATTTTTGAACTTATTACTCAGATTCTTCAATTACCATTCATGGTAAGAGCATTGATTATAGGTGTGCTCATATCGCTGTGCGCATCACTTCTCGGAGTTAGCCTCGTCCTTAAAAGATACTCAATGATAGGCGACGGACTTTCACACGTAGGCTTTGGAGCACTGGCATTGGCAACAGCGTTTAATGTAGCCCCGATGTACGTTGCAATTCCGGTAGTAATAATAACAGCATTTCTGCTTTTGAGAATAAACGAAACAGGCAAACTTAAAGGCGACGCCGCAATTGCCCTTGTCTCGGCAAGTGCGTTAGCAATGGGTGTGCTCATAGTCTCTGTATCATCCTCAAACGTAGATTTGAACAGCTATTTGTTCGGTAGCATCTATGCAGTAAGCCAAAACGACATGTATTTGAGCATATGCCTCTCACTTGCGGTTATAATACTCTACTTCATATTTTACAATAAAATGTTCGCAGTAACGTTCGACGAAAACTTCGCGCGCGCCACAGGTGCCAACGCTACAGGATATAATATGGTAATGGCGTGCCTCACGGCAGTTACCATAGTAGTGGGAATGAGACTTGTAGGGTCACTCTTAATATCAAGTCTGATAATTTTTCCACCCCTCACATCAATGAGAATATATAAAACATTCAAGAAAGTAATTATTTCATCATCAATAGTAGGTGTTGTATGCGTTATGGTGGGAATAATATCATCATTCATACTCAACGTCCCCGCCAGCGCATGCATTGTACTTACAAATCTTGCTGCATACGTAATTTTTGCATTGATAGGCAGCATGAAAAAGAAAATGCTTAAAAAAGCATAAACAGAGGTTTGCTATTATGAAAAAATATTGTTGATTGACGGAAACAGCATATTAAACAGAGCTTTCTACGGCACCCAAAGCAGTTATCTGAAAAATGCCGAAGGACTCTACACAGGCGCGCTTTTCGGCTTTATGAATATGTATTTAAAGCAGATAGAAGAAATAAATCCGGAATACTGTGCAGTAGCATTTGATGTGAAAGCACCCACGTTTCGTCATGAAAAGTACCCTGAATATAAAGCAGGACGACATGCCATGCCGCCTGAGCTTGCAGCACAATTTCCCGTAGCAAAGGAACTGATAGATGCTATGGGAATCGCAAGACTTGAGCTTCCCGGCTATGAAGCAGACGATTTACTGGGAACTTACAGCAGAATTGCCACAGAAAACGGACTGAAAAGCTATATTATGACAGGAGACAGAGACTCACTTCAACTTGTAAACGAGAATGTGCACGTGTTGCTCTGCTCCACACAGAAAGGCAAGCCGCACACAGATGAATACGACATAGCGGCCGTTAAGGAAAAATACGGCGTACTGCCATCGCAAATGATAGATTTAAAAGCACTTATGGGCGACTCGTCAGACAATATTCCGGGCGTTCCGGGTGTTGGCGAGAAGACAGCGGCCATGCTCATTTCGCAGTACGAAACGTTGGACGGTGTTTACGCTAATGCGGAGAACATAACAAAGCCGGCATTAAAGAGCAAGATTTCAGAAAACAAAGACTTAGCTTATTTGAGTCAGATGCTTGGAAGAATAGAGTTGTTTGCGCCTTGCGAAGTAAAATTGGAAGAAATGGAAACGGGCAAGGCAAAGAACGCAGAGCTTGGCGAGCTGATTGACAGACTTGAGTTCAAAGCAATAAGGAAAAAATTGGTAAGTTTGGGAATTTTGCGTGAAACACAGCAGGCGATTTTTGCAGAAGAAAGCCAAGACGGAGAGCTTTCGTTGTTTTCAATGATGTCAGAGGAGCAGCAAATTGAAGAAGAAACAAAAGAAGTATGCTGCGAAGAATTTGCATCAAAAGTAGAAAAAAAGCTGTATGTTTTTATAAGAAATATCACAGGAGAATATGCTGAATTTGATTTGTCATACGCAGACAACAGTGTAGTCTACAAAAGCAGAAAAGAAATTGAACCTAAAATAAAAGAGCTTTTTGAATCACGTGAAATAGAAAAAATAATGTTTGATGCAAAGCCATTTGTGCTTTATTTGCTCAAAAAAGGCATAAAAATGAACAATATAAAGCACGATTTGTCTGTAGCGTCGTATTTGCTCGACTCCACTCGAAAATCGGATAATATAGAAGATGTTTGTCGTTTTTTGACAGGAAAACAAATGCCGATAAACGTCGATATTTTGAAGATTATGTCAGAATGTGCCGAAGAAAAGTTAAAAGCGGACGGCATGGAAAAGTTATATGAAGAAGTTGAAATGCCGCTTATAAACGTTTTGGCAGAAATGGAAAAAGAAGGCTTCAGAGTTGACAGTAAAATTTTAACAGAACAAGGCCTTGAGATAGACAAAACGATAGAAAATGACAGGAAAGCAATATTTGAACTGAGCGGCCACGAATTCAATATAAATTCGCCAAAGCAGCTTGGCACAGTATTGTTTGAAGAGCTTGGCCTGAAAGCCGGCAAAAAGACAAAAAGCGGATACTCCACGGGACAGGAAGTGCTTGAAAACCTGGCACTTGAGCACCCGATAATACCGCTTATTATGGAATACAGGCAAAATAGCAAATTGAAATCCACTTATATAGACGGACTTTTAAACGTGATAAATCCCGAAACAAATCGAGTATATTCATGCTTCAACCAAACGGTAACAGCGACCGGCAGGCTCAGCAGTACGGAGCCGAATTTACAAAATATTCCGGTCAGAACAGAGCTCGGTAAATTGATAAGAAAAGCATTTGTGCCTGCAGACGAGAATCATATACTGGTTGATGCCGATTATTCGCAGATAGAGCTTCGCGTGCTCGCTCACATGTCAGGAGATGAAGCTATGTGCAAGGCTTTTATTGAAGACGACGATATACACACAATGACAGCCGCACAAGTAAACGGTATTCCGCCGGAAATGGTAACACCGCAAATGAGAAGCAGTGCGAAAGCAGTAAATTTCGGTATAGTGTACGGCATAAGCGATTTCGGACTTGCGCGGGACTTGGGAATTTCCGTATATGATGCAAAAAAATACATTGCAAGCTACTTTAAGCAATACCCCGGCATAGAAGCGTTTGTGAAAGAACTTGTGGCGAAAGCAAAAGAAACGGGATATGCCCAAACTTTATCAGGTCGCAGACGGTATTTGCCGGAGCTTACGTCACCAAAATACATGGTGAGACAGTTTGGCGAAAGAGTGGCTATGAACATGCCAATTCAGGGAACTGCGGCAGACATTATAAAGCTTGCCATGATTCGCGTAAATGAAGCGCTCACAAAGGGCGGGTATAAGTCCAAGCTTATTTTGCAGGTTCACGACGAACTTTTGATTGACGCGCTAAAGTCGGAACAACAAGAAGTCACGCACCTTCTTACGGAATGCATGCAGAACGCATTTAATTTGGCAGTGCCCTTGAAAGTGGACGTACACGCTGCCGAAAGTTGGTATGAATGTAAATAATTGACAAAAAAGTAAAAATTTGGAGTGATATTATGAGAGTTTTAGGTGTAACAGGTGGCACGGGCTGCGGCAAAACAGTAGTGTGCAGAATATTGAAAGAACAAGGCGGCAAAATAATAGATGCAGATAAAATAACGAGAAAACTGCAGGAGCCGGGCGAAGTTGTATATGATGAAATTCGCGACCATTTCGGCGAGGAAATAATACAGCCGGACGGCACGATAGACAGGAAAAAACTGGGAGCCATTGTCTTTTCTGATGTTGCGCAAAGACGCGCCCTTAATACAATAGTACATAGCAGAGTATCTCAAGAAATAAAAAGAAGAATAGCAAAATATGAGGAGGAAGGTAATGTGCCTTTCGTAGTGCTTGATGTGCCGCTTCCTATAGAAGAAGGCTTTTTTGACACTGCAAACTGTATATGGGCTGTTGTTGCGAATGATGATTTGAGAGTGGCGAGACTTGTAAAAAGAATGGGAATAACAGAAGCAGAGGCGGAGGCGAGAATTTCCGTACAAATGTCAAACAGAGAATATGAGGACATTGCAGACGTGACGATTCTTAACGAGGGCGATGTTTTTGAATTAAAAAGTCTTGTGTTATACGAATTAAAGAGATTTTTGGCATAAAAAGAGGTTTGTATGAAAACGAAACAGTTGATAAAAAGAACAATGCCATATTATAAAAAATATTGGAAATCAATGGTTTTTGACTTGTTTTGTGCAGGACTAACAACGGTGTGTGAGCTTGTATTGCCACTGATAATAAAATACTTTACAAATACAGCCATTGAAGATGTCGGTATGTTGTCTGTAAAAATAATATTGATGCTGGGCGGTATGTATATTTTTCTTAGGATAATCGATGCTGCAGCGAACTACTACATGGCATCGTACGGCCATATTATGGGTACAAAAATTGAAACCGATATGAGGCGCGACATGTTTAATCATCTGCAAAAGCTGTCGTTTACGTATTATGACAGTGCAAAAGTGGGACAAATAATGTCACGAATAACAACAGATTTGTTTGACGTTACCGAATTCTCACATCACTGCCCGGAGGAGTTTTTCATAGCCGGCATAAAAATTATTGCGTCATTTATTATTTTACTGAACGTTAACGTGTGGCTTACCTTAATAATGTTTGCTGTATTGCCGCTTATGTTTGTTGTTACTACAAAGGTAAGAGAGAAAATGAAGAAAGCCTTTCAAGAACAACGTGCTCAATGCGGAGAATTAAATGCAAAAGTTGAAGACAGCCTTTTAGGAATTCGCGTTGTCAAATCTTTTGCTAATGAGGATATAGAAAAGGAAAAATTTGCCGAAGGTAATAAATCATTTTTTGATGTAAAGTCAAAGGCATATAAGTATATGGGCGCTTTCAGCACCACAACCCGTGTTTTTGACGGTGTTATGTACATCGTTGTTGTTATGATTGGCGCAATATTTATGATAAAAGGGTATATATTGCCCGGTGATTACGTCGCGTACCTCTTATATGTGTCAACTTTGCTTGCATCGGTTAGAAGAATTATCGAATTTATGGAGCAATTCCAGAGAGGTATGACGGGAATTGAACGATTTGCAGA
>JAGAQK010000049.1 GCA_017622825.1 Clostridia bacterium
AGAAAAACCGCAACTTATATCAAAGTTGCGGTTTTTATATTTGTTTGCAATAGAATTTTGTATATGCTATACTTCAAAAAACACTCTCAGGCGGAGAAAAACACAAACCGTCAGGTGTTTGACTCATTTAAAAAGTCGAATAGATAAAGTTTTAATAAATAGGAGCAATTTATGAACATAGCATTAGTGCTTGCCGGCGGTAAGGGTACCAGAATGGGAGCTGATGTGCCGAAACAATATATAGAATATAACAATAAGCCGATGCTTGTGCACACATTGGAGGCAATCGCTGATGTTTCCGCCATCGACAAAATATGCGTTATTTGCCCTGCTGACAGCATTGAGTATGCAAAAACTCTTGTTGAAAAATATGGCATACAAAAAGTCTTGTGGGTAGCAGCAGGTGGTGCGGATCGTCGAGAATCATCGTACATTGGCGTTTCGCTTTTAGCGCAGCAGTGCGACGAAAATGATATTGTTCTCATACATGACGGCGCGCGACCAAACGTTTCACAGCGAATTATTCTCGAAAATATTGAGATGGCAAGCAAGTACGGTGCGTGCGAAACGGTAATTCACAGCCAAGACACTATAGCAGTGTCAGAGGACGGAGTGAAAATTGCCGGCATACCTGATAGAAAGAAAATGTACAACGTGCAAACACCGCAGACTTTCAAATTGAAGACGATTGCAGAAGCCCATCAAGCGTGGATAGCAAACGGCGGAGGAGACGTGACGGACGACGCCTCACTGGTGCTTGCAATGGGACAAGATGTGTACATTGTAGAAGGAGAAAAAAATAATCTAAAAATCACAACCGAGGAGGACTTGAGAATATTATACAGCGTAAAGCAATAACACGGAGGTGCTTTTCGTATATGGAAAAGTCGCTGTGTGTGTTCAAAACGCACAATCATGCAGTGGCGGCATGGGGGAAACTCAAAAGAGCCGGCATAGAATGTATGCTTGTTCAAACGCCAAAAGAAATGAGAAACGAGAAAACCTGCTCGTACGGTGTTTCGTTTAATTCGGAATATCGCGAAAAAGTGAGAAGTATTTTACAAAAAAATACACTTGATTTTTACATGGTGTAAATATATAATCTAACCATGAGAAGCACAAAGGCTTCCTGGGGTGTACGACAAGAACCTATATTTTGAACCTACATCATATAAACGGGAATCCAAGTTAGATGTTTTAGAAACCGGGCCGCAAGATAATTCCGTATAATTTATTTATCGGCAGCGGAGGGTTGACATAACACACAGGACACCCACCTAGCTTAGCTAGGTGTCAAAATATCGGGGCGGCACTTTGGGAGCCTTTTGTTATTTATATGGAGGGCAAAAATATGAATAATTTTGAAAAGTACGTTTTGAATGATGAAATGCAGGAAATGCCGTTGGGAGAGGGAGAAGGAACAGTTTTATATGATCCTGAGACGGAGAATACGTATGTGCTTGATGATGTTGCGCAGGATATTATAGACATGTTTAAAATACCATCTTCGATTAGCGACGTTGTTGCAAGATTGGTTGAAGTATATGATGCAACAGAGGATGTTATAAGTAAAGATGTAACTGATTTTGTTGATAACGCGATAAATAATAATATTCTTGTACCTGAAAACACACTTATTGTATAAAAATGAAAATACTTTTTTACTCCAGAGAAAAATGCAAATACGGCATGACTCTTGTGACAGACGATGAAATTTTGTGGGGGATTTTCCATAAGAGGTACGATTGCCACGATATAGAAGCCACAGATGCGGATATCGGTGGTGATTTTGGTGTGTTGGCACGCTCGATATTTGAGTATGTGCAAAAAAAATTTCAAAAAAAGACGTTATTATATTTTTACAAAAATAACTCGGGCAAAGCATTAATGTGGAATCCCGATGAAAACGAGACAAAAGAGGTAGCTTGTGACGAGCAAAGCGAGCTCTCTCCCATACAGCTTTTGGAAAATTTCCTGTACACAACATTGATACCTACAGATGATGTTATAGCACTGCACGGCGCAGCCGTTGCGAAAGACGGCAAAGCACAGTTATTGCTCGCCTCCACTATGTGCGGTAAGTCCACGTTGACTGCTTTTTTGTGGCAGGAAGGCTACGAATATATCACAGATGATGAGATTTTTATTTCACGTTCAACAATGCGCTTGGTACCAATAAGAAGAAACTTATCGCTACGTCAAGGCGGCTACGAAATGCTCGGCGGCAGCTTCAAAAAAGTACACAATATTTACGATGGCAAGACAAAAACATATTTGGTCGTACCGGAAAATAAGCTGAAATATGAATCTTATGAAATAGAAAAAGTGGTATTTTTAGCAGGATATGGCAGCGATGAGCCATATTTCGTAAAGCTTGAACCGAGAGATGCTTTTTTAAGGCTTCTCAAAGGGCAATTATCAAGTAAAAATTCAGAGGGGAATGTATCCGAAAAATACAGTATTATGGCAAATTTGGCAAAAATTTCCTATGAGATGAGGTATTCCGATTTATGGATGGCAGAAAAGTTCTTAAAGCACTCACAAAAATGAAAATGGCACAGACCGGAAACGTGCTGGAAGTGGGAGGATTCAGTATGATACCGCTTCTGGTGGCCGGCGATAATATACGCGTTGAAAAGCAAAAGAAATACAAAAAAGGCGATATAGTTATCTGCGTGAACGAAAGAAACAATACGCCGGTACTTTTGGTGCACAGAGTGATTTTCGTACGCAAAAAAAACGGCGAGACAATGTACGTAACAAAAGGAGACAACGCCATTGCCGCAGAAATCGTACCTGAGGAGTATTGCTTGGGGAAAGTAATAGAAATAACCAACAGAAACGGCAAAAAAATAGAAAGAAGCGGCTTGACAGAAGGAGTAGATGAAATAGTCGAACTGTCAAGGAAAGTGTGGAATATTTATAAAAAAACCGGCGACCCTACGATTGCATTCAGCTCCGAGCCGCATATGAAAATATACGATATGGCGCCTGATTCTTTAAAAGAGAACGTATATTCATCCCAAAAAGAGATGATAAAAAGAGCAGGGGAACTCATTCAGGGCATGGCGCCGTCACCGCAGGATGAGAAATTTGTGTTCACGAGGGATTTTTATGCAGCACTCGCGTTCCACAGGGTGATGAACGTGCTCGAGCCGTACGTGATACACGAAAGCGGGCGATATGGTAAGCACATGAAGCTTGCAAAAGCCCGCAACCTAATGGGAGCACGCAAACGCTTCAAAAAAGCGTGTGAAGTGGCAGATGCACTTGAAAAAGAAGGCATAAAGTATGTGCTTTACAAGGGAATCGTTTCGTCGCAGTTCATTTTTGGAGACCCGAATATAAGAGAATGCGATGACGTAGACTTTTTGATTATGCCGGAGGACGTGGAAAAAGCCCATGCTATAATGAGAAAACTTGGGTACAAATACCACGACGGCAGAGATTTTTATGACTCCGAAACGCCGGAGGAGCATTACCACACACACATAAAACCGTACGTACACGAGATGGATTTGAACACGGTTGAGCTTCATACGGCAATTTTTGAAGACGAAAAGAATACGAAAGCTGTTATGGACAAGAGCAGGATAATAGAAATTAGCGGACACAAGCTGAATGTTTTGGGTGAAACGGAGAGTATACTATGTCAAATTTACGTCACTGCTGTTGATGACTACGGTACGGCCAATATGACATATGAGATGGACCCGAATATTTTCCTGCAGCTAAAATTTAGAAATTACCTGGATATTGCCATGATGGCTTACAAATATTCCCATATTTCGACAAAAAAAATAACTGAAGCTGCGGATGAGTATGGTATTACGTTTCAAATATTTTTTGCAGCAGATTTTACATGTAAAATATTCGATAATGCACCTTTCACCGATTGGCTGCAGAAGCTTCGCGGCGAGATTGTTGCAAAGGAACAGCTTGCTGCGGAATTTTACGAGTTGCCGATAGGTGTGCAGGATTGCCTGAGAAGTCCTTTCAAAATGAAAATGAATGGCAGGGCGTTGTACAATTTAAGAAATGCGTACTGTTTATCGTCAAGGTGGCGCAAAGCACAAAAGAAAATCGAAGAAGGGCATTTCACAGAAATTGAGCCGAAGCTGGCGTATGAAGACTCATCTGACGGGATTTTGCGTAACATTAAACAGACGAGCGCGGGCGTAGACGTCAAGGTTGAAATTGAAACGGCCGATAAACCTGATGAATTTATAGTTGTAATTAAAATTCTTTTTAAGGAAAAGTACACAAAGCCGGGAGATCTTGTATTTGACGTAAGGTTTATATACGTGAATAAAAAAGAAGGATATTTTCGCAAAGGCAGCGTTATGCAAGACTCATTTATGCCATTGAGTGAGTTGGCAGAGGATATATTGAAATATGTTCAAAAAAAGCACCAAAAATTGAAATTTAAGCTAAATATAGGGAAAAAACAGAGTTTTGATGCTAATAATGAAAAACCGTTAGTCAAATCTAAAATGAAATTCTCAAAAAATATGTTTTTAGAGAAAAATGGGGTAAATTTTATGGTTTTATCCTGTAATTTAATAGAACTAAATGATTCAAAGGAGAGTATGGAAATAGATGTGTCGCGCGGAGACGATGAAATATTAAAATATATATTTGACTAAAATTCGAACATATATTAGAATAAATACAAAGGATATCATAGAGAGAAACATTTTATGCGAAAGGTATAAAAAAGGAGGAATTTGTATGTCTGAAACAAAGTATATTTTAGAAAAAAACAAAGAGGCGATATTTGATTTTTTTGCACTTTTAAGTGCAGTTCAAACTTATCCGAGGTACCAGGATATTTATCCTCGTCAAGATGTCATCATCGACCCTAAGGTAGCTGATGCGTATTACAGGTTATATGCTGCAAACAAAAAATTAAGCCCGGGGCTTAAAATGTTTTTTGCATATAAAGAAGAACGCCGTATGAATTTCTTTGACTGGATGCTGCGTTCAAAGGTAGACACGTATACGTCATGTGATGATATAATTGCAGAGGTTGAGCGCTGGGATATAACAAAACTTGTTTTCCACGCATTAAGATTTAACGATCCCTACAACAGCTTCCAAGACAGATTTTATGAAGGAATTATTGACTCAAGAGATTTGTTTATGGGCTATATGAACGGACTTAACGCATCATCAGAAGTAAGATGGGAAATAATGTCTTTTATACAACATCCGGAAGAGACAGTTGAAGCACTTAAAGAATATATCAGAAATATGTTCAGAGAGTTCACAATAGAATATTCAAAGTTTTCCCAGCAAAAAGCAGCATTGAATGCGAAGCTTGCGGAATGCATAGCAGATGATTCCTTAGATGCAGCAGTTGTTGATTATGAGATAGATGAAGAAGAAATCAATTCTAAAATTGAGATTCTCTCCCAATCAATAATGCCGCCAACAAGGGAAGTTAAGATTGTCGGCTCACTTTTCGCTCCCAACCACATTGTAAAAATAAATGCATCCAGAGATTTGTATTACCTGGTTGGTATCGGCTACATGGATTATTACAATTCGTTTATTAATTCAGGCAACGACGAATCACGCCTTGGCGATATTTTTAAAGCTTTTACAGACGGAACGCGTGCACAGATTATCGAGATTTTGCGTGAAAAGGAGTGCTACAACGGAGAACTCAGCAAACTGCTTGACGTGCCCATGTCGTCACTTACACATCACATGGAAATTCTCAATACTTGCGGCTTTGTTGTAAAACGAAACGTCGGCAAGCGTACGTATTACAAACTTAACAAAAAGCAGTTCATAAATGCGTCGAGACTGCTGCGTAGATATGTAGAGGGTTATGATATTTAAAGGTTCGTATATAGAAATAACAAATAGATGTAATTTGAATTGCCGGGACTGTTATAATAGTTCCGGCAAAAATAAAGTTACGGTTGAACTAGACCTCGACGTACTTTTGAAGTATGTTGAGGAACTTATAGTTATTTATAATGCCAAAAGTATCACTTTTTCAGGTGGCGAACCGCTTTTATATACAAAAATCGACAGCCTTCTTGATGCTTTGGAGGATATGTCTGCAAGATTTCCCGCCGTTGAGTTTGCATTTGTAACAAACGGCACGTTGTACAATAAGAAATTATACGATTTGCTTGAAAATAACAAGCAGTTTTTTGCACAAATCAGTCTTGACGGTCCTACGGAAGATTCGTGCGCTACAATGAGGGGCGCGGGTACTTTTACAAAAGTTTTGGAGAACGTCAAACAACGTAAGTTTTTAAACAAACCATTTTTCAAAATGATTATAAATAAGGCAAACGCATCATATGTAGAAGATTATTTTCATTTTGTTTATGATGAATTGGGCGGAGTACCT
>JAGAQK010000050.1 GCA_017622825.1 Clostridia bacterium
GTACTCCACAAGATATCGCGGAGACGAAGATTCGTTTATAAAAATAAAAGTAGTCGGCGTCTTTGAAATTAAATATGAAGACGTAGAATACTGGCACAGCGGAGACCTTGACAATGGCTTGCAATCGGTATTTATGACATCAGATGCAGCGTTTGAAGAATACTTCTTCAGATATAAAAAGGCAACAAGCATAACAAACGCATCTTGGTGCTACAACGTAGACCTCTACGGACTTAAAAAAGACGAACTCGAACCGTATATAAACATAAACAAGAAAATGCAGGACCATTTCGACGAAATGTACGATGGTACAGCATATCTTGAAGTGCCGATAAACGAGACGCTTTTAGAATACATAGACAAGAGCGAGACACTTGAGCTGACGATGTGGATACTCAATGCACCCGTGCTCGTAATGCTCCTGTTCTACACGTATATGGTAGCCAAAATGGTAATAGATGATGATAAAAACGAGATATCATCACTCAAATGCCGTGGTGCATTCCCACAGCAGATATTTTATAGGTATTTCCTGGAATGCGGCGTAATATCAGTATTTTCACTGATAGCAGGACCACCGCTTGGATTAATGCTGGCAAAAATGATAGGCGCATCTAACGGCTTCCTGGAATTCGTTAACAGAGGCGGCATGGAGCTGACATTGCTCCCGTCAGCATATCTCTATGCATTGGCAGCAGCCGTTGTATTTATGGTAATGGTGCTCATACCGGCACATAAAGCAACAAAAACAACAATTGTACAACACAAACAAAAGAAAGCAAGAAGAACAACGTTGGCTCTTTGGGAAAAGATGGGCCTCGACTTCATATTGCTCGCAGCATCAATTTACTTGCTGTACGTGTATAAGAGAACAGACCTCATATCATCAGACGGCACGGCAGATATGTCGATTTACTTCATATCGACAGTGTTCATTTTCGCATGCGGAATGATTTTCTTGCGCCTTTACCCGCTGATACTTAAATTGATATTCCGCTTCACACGCAAACGTATGTCGCCAACACTGTTCTCGACTTTCGTACAAGTATCAAGAAATAAAAATGAAAACAGATTTTTAATAATGTTCCTTATATTGACTGTATCTGTAGGTATTTACAGCTCAAATACAGCAGGAATAGTAAATACTAACGCAGAAGATATTGCAAAATATAAGAGCGGAGCAGATATAGTTGTATCGCCCGATTGGCAGCTTGACTCGGTAGTATCCTACGAAGGCGAAGACGGGTCAATTATCACGGGAACAATGGCAGATATGCCGGCGAAATACAGAAACTTTGCAACAGAGCCATTTCTTAACACAAAAGGCGTTGAAGCAATGACAAAGGTTGCGAATATCGACGGAGCGTTTGCAAGAGAAACGATAATAGCCGGAGAATGGGCGCGTAACGTAAGAATTATGGCATTGGAGCCATATAACTTCACGCAAGTATCATGGATAAGACCATCAACGTTCAATAAAGACATACATTGGTATTATTACATGAACCAGATGCAGAATTACCCAACGTCAGTAATGATATCAAGGTCTCTTGCAGAGGCATGTGAGATAAAGCCCGGATATACTGTGGATATAAGCTTTACAGGTAAAATTCTCGGAGAAGAGAGATATCCGGATGCGTCATGTTTCGTATTGGGAGTATTTGATTACTGGCCAACGTATTACGAAGATTATGAATACGCAGAAATGACAGATTATATGATAATAATGAATCTCGACTACGTTATGACACTTGACGACACCACAACGTATGATTTGTGGCTCAAGAAGGCAGATGACGTGTCAAGTAGCGATATTTACGCAGATTGGGAAAAACGCGGTCTTACAGAGAACGTTACGAAAATTTCCGACAGACAGACAGCAATAAACGCAGAAAAAGCAGATTCACTCGTAATGGCGTTAAACGGACTTTTCTCAATGGGCTTTATAGCCACAATGATAATAAGCTTTATGGGCTTCTTGCTATATTGGCTTTTGAGTGTACGAAAACGCCGCTTGCAGTTTGGTGTACTCAGAGCAATGGGATTAAGCAAATTCAAATTGTCACTAATGCTGTTCTGGGAACACATGATGACATCGGGAATTTCCGTAATAGTAGGTGTGTTTGTGGGATATTTAACGTCGTACCTGTATCTGCCGGTATTAGAAAAAACATTCACGACACTGCTGCCGCTTACGCTTTCGTATAATACGACGGATAACCTTAAAGTATTCCTGCTTGTAGCAGTAATGATAATAAGCGGTATCGTTGTCCTTTCAAGATACATAAGCAAGCTTAAGATTAATGAAGCAGTTAAAATCGGAGAGGAGTGATGTCATGAGCGATAATATATTGAGAATAGAAGACGTGAAAAGAGACTTCAAGAGACAGTCAGAAGTAATACACGCTGTACGCGGAGTCAATATGGAAATAAAAAGAGGAACGTTTAATATATTGTGCGGACGTTCCGGCTCAGGAAAAACCACACTCTTAAATATGATTGCAACAGTGGACCCGCCGACATCAGGAAAGATATTTTTTGAAGACAAAGAAGTAACGGCTATGAGCAGTAATGAAAGAGATGCTTTGAGACGCAAGAAAATCGGGATAATATTCCAAAATACAGCGTTGATAGCGCAGATGTCTGCTTTGGAAAACGTAGAGTTTGCTTTGTCAGTGTCAGGAATCAAGCCGGGACAAAGGCGCACACAGGCTATAGAGTGGCTAGATATGATGGGAATAAAAGAAAGGCGCAATCACATGCCGGCAGAAATGTCAGGAGGAGAGCAGGCAAGAGTAGCAATAGGCAGAGCTTTGGCGCACGAGCCTGTGTTGTTGCTTGCGGATGAGCCTACGTCAGAGCTTGATACAAGAACATCATTTGTGGTAATAGATATGTTCAGAAAGCTTGTTGATGAGAGAAATCTCACAATCGTTATGACAACGCATGACGTGAATATAATGGATGCGGCAGACCATATTTATACAATGGAAGACGGGGTGATCATCGATGTCAAATGATACAGAAAAAAAACCGATGATATACTGCGAGAACTTAGTAAAGCTTTATAAAATAAGCGATATTGAAGTAATGGCACTTCAAGGCCTTGATTTGCAAGTAGAAGAAGGCGAGATACTGGCCATTATCGGTAACAGCGGCAGTGGTAAGTCGACACTTATGAATATTATAGGCGGCCTTGACAGACCTACTGCAGGTAAAATACACATAAACGGACAAGATTTGCTGAAATTATCAGACAAAGAAATGATGCACTATATGCGCGAAACAATAGGCTTTGTATGGCAGAACACCGCAAGGAACATGGTGCCATATCTAAACGCGCTTGATAACGTGAAACTCGTAATGCAAATGGCAGGCAAGCTTGATGTAAACAGAGCGAATATGCTTCTTGAAATTGTGGGGCTGAGTCACAGAAAGAAAAACAAGATGCACGAGCTCTCGGGCGGCGAGCAGCAAAGAGTAGCAATAGCAATCGCATTGGCTAATAACCCGAAAATACTTTTGGCTGACGAACCGACAGGCGCGGTAGATACAAAAACTACAGCACAGCTTATGAATTTATTCCATACTGTGAATACAGAGTTTGGAGTGACAACTATAATAGTAACTCACGACAGACAGCTTTCACACATGGTACCGCGTGTTGTAACAATAGCTGACGGACGTATAGGAACGGAGTTCATAAGGCGCGAGGAAATGGATTTACAGAGTGAGGAAATAATGGACGCCACAGCAGGCCATGACCACGGCTCACACGTAGAGTACGGATATATTGACGGCAGAAAGCGTTTGTTCCTGCCCGAAAATTATCTCAACGCGATAGGACTCAAGGAACGCAGCAAGGTAAGTATCCGTATTGAAGGCAACAGGCTTATACTGGATAAACCGGAGGATGAAGAATGAAAAGAATTTTTTGCTGTATGATAGCGGCTGTATTAGGGGCGTTTATGACGGTGTATTTTACCGGCTGCGTAGATAACAGTAATAAAAATCCTATAATAACTATAGAAATTGACCCCGATAATGAGAATTATATAGCAAAAGGTGAGTCTTTGTCGGGGACAATTACTATGGAGCTTTTCCCGGACAAGGCACCTAACTCTGTGGCGTACTTTATAGATTTCGTAATGAACGGCACGTACGATGCATTCCCGGTAAGTAAAGTAATGCCGGGCGGAGTTGTTCAGTTCGGTGACCCGTGGATGAGCAAGCAGATTCGTACGGAAATTGACGGCGAATTCAAGGCTAACGATTTTGAGCAGAATGACATACAGTTCAAAAGAGGAACTGTTGCACTCGATTTGTTCGTGCCTACCGATTATGCATCGGCATCGGGTGATTTCTTTGTTTTGCTCGATGATAGCGGAGCAGAAACGTATCAAGATAAATATGCTGCAATAGGAGAGGTTATATCGGGGTTAGAGCTGCTTGATAAGATAAGTAATATAAAGAATTATACTGACTTTTCGCCTGTGTATACATTAAAAACGTTAAGGACAACAGCAGATTTAAAGGGTGTTGTGTACGAGCCGCCCGTTACGCAGGAAAGAAGAACCTTCCCGGGATATAATTACGATTAATTAGAAAATTTTCCTCGTGCTTGTTGCATTAATGTCGTTGTTGTGATAGAATAAAGTGATTTGATTTGGCTGTCACGGTATCGTCGCACAGCGCGTACTGGGGAGAGTTGATGAT
This sequence comes from Clostridia bacterium, assembly GCA_017622825.1. Taxonomy (GTDB): domain Bacteria; phylum Bacillota; class Clostridia; order UBA1212; family UBA1255; genus Egerieisoma. Next base: position 4,717 of record JAGAQK010000050.1, read on the forward strand.
ATTAAGTTTCGCTTTTGTTGCAGGATTGATGCAATGATGGCGAAGCTATATTTTTTTGTAACGAATTTATTTTGTTAAGGTCGGAGTAATTGATGGAGAGTAATAATAATACAAACGCTAATACAAGCAAGAAAAAAGATTATTATGTCATAGATTTATGGCATATAATCAAAGCAGTGTGGCACAGAGCATGGGTTGTTGTGCTGTCGGCTGTGATTGTTGCAGTAGCGGGATTCAGTGTGTCGGCTTTTGCCATAAAGCCACTTTATTCATCGTCTGTAATGATGTATGTTAATAACAGCTCGTTTTCTTTGGGTAATACAAGCTTTAGTATCAGCTCATCAGAAATCAGTGCTGCGCAGAGCCTTTTGAAAACATATATAGTAATACTTAATAACAGGACAACACTTGAAGCTGTAATTGATAAGGCCGGTGTGGAGTATTCTTATAAGCAACTTTCAGGTATGATATCGTCATCATCAGTTAATGATACTGAGGTTTTGAGAGTTACGGTAACAGGAAGGGACCCATATGAAGCAGCAAAAATAGCAAACTGCATAGCAGAGGTTTTGCCTGTGAGAATATCTGAGGTAATTGAGGGTAGCTCAATGAAAGTTGTTGACTCGGGCGTTGTTAATTTACAAAAGGTTTCACCGAGCATAACTAAGTATACGGCGGTTGGATTTTTCATTGGCGCGTTCTTATCCGTTGCGGTTCTTGTAATTATTGCTTTAATGGATGACACTATACATGATGAGGAATATATCATTGAGGCATATAATTATCCTATACTTGCAAAGGTGCCTGACCTTACAGGTGTGGGACATAAAAAAGGTTATTATTCATATTACAAGAAACATGGGTACAATGATTACAGTACAAAGAAGGACGGTGAGTAAGTATGGCAAAGAAAAATAAAAAGACACCGTTTACACCAAATGATCCCAGAACGCTTCATACAAATCTTGATTTTACAGCTACGGAGCAGTACAAGATATTAAGAGCAAATTTATCGTTTACAATACCTGAGGGAGTACGTTGTCCTGTAATTGGAGTGACGAGCTCCGTAAGAGGTGAGGGAAAAAGCACTACAGCAGTAAATTTGTCATATGTGCTTGCTGAGGACGGCAAAAAGGTTTTGCTCATTGACGGAGACCTGAGAATACCAAGTATAGCAAAAAAAATGGGAATAGAAAGTACACCGGGACTTACGAATTTGCTCATGCGATTTGAGTCGAGACAGCTCGTATCGTTCCAATCAAGCATATTGGATAATTGGTATATCTTGCCGGCAGGAAATATACCGCCAAATCCTTCGGAGCTTTTAGGTTCTTCTAAGATGGAAAAGTTTTTACAATGCTTGTCAGAAGAGTTTGATTATATTATAATAGACTTACCACCTGTAAATATTGTATCTGACGCACTTGCAGTATCTCATTATATCACGGGACTGGTGCTTGTGGTTAGAGAAGATTATACAGAGAAAAAAGAATTTGAAGCATGCTCGAGACAGCTTGAACTTTCCAATGTCAGAGTATTAGGATGCGTTATCAACGGTTCTCAGAGCGGAGCCGGATATTACCGCAGATATAAAAAATCTTACAAGAAATACAAATATTATAAAAACGATAAAGATGAAAGGAATAATTAAAATGAAAAAAGCTATTACAATTGTTATGTCAATTATCTTTGTGCTTTCTCTTGGTGTTTATGCAATTGCTGCACCGGGAGCTTTTCTTGAGAGTCCTTCAAGAAATCCGGCACCTACTCTCATAGATGCAATTTTGCCTGAAGATTGTACTGCAGAAATTATTATTACATCTTATGCAGACAGAGATTCAATGAGTGATGATAAGATATCGGCTATTGAAGGTGCTTATAAAGTTTTAAAAGAATCTGATGATATTACAGCACTAAATCAGCAATTGAAAGACTATATAAAAGACAAAGGTATAGAGTCAAAAAATCTTGCAGTAAGTGATTTGTTTGATATTAGCTATTATGGTTGTAACGTACATGATTATCATAAGCAATTTACGTTTACAATAAAAGCTGATACTCTTAAAAACTTTGTAGGACTTCTTCATTTTCATAATGGAGAGTGGGATTTCATTGAGAATGCTAAGTTAAACGATGATGGCTCACTTACATTTACGGTAGAGGATTTTTCACCTTTTGCAATTATTGTTGATACAGGTGCCGCTGATGCTCCTACGGGTGATGTAACACCCTGGATTTTTATTGCTTTAATTGTAGCGTCTGCAGCAGCTCTTACAGTTGTAGCTTATAATTATAAGAAAGAGAAAGCTAAAGCTTAACAATGCATGTAGAAAAGTATAAAAAAAAGAAAATCTTAAAGGCTATGATGATTGTATTAATAATCATCTTAGTCTTTTCTGTTTTGTTTTTATGCGTATATATGTGGGACAAGTCACAGGGTGAATATCCTGACAGTGGTTTTAGTTTGGAGTCTACTATTGAATATGACGGTCAGGAGTATGTTCTTAAAAAAGGTGTAGAGACTTTTTTGGTTCTTGGTCTTGACAAATATGAAGATAAAATTGACAGTTCGGCATTTACGAACGATCAGCAAGCAGATTTTATAATGCTGTTTGTGATTGATAACAATAACAAGAGCTGTACACTGCTTCATATAAACAGAGATACAATGGTAGATATGAACGTATTAGGCCTTGCGGGAGAGAAGGTTGGCTCTGTTAATCAACAACTTGCTCTTGCTCATACGTATGGCAATGGCGATAAAGTTAGTTGCAGAAATGTGGCTGATGCAGTATCAACGCTTTTGTTAAATGCTAAAATTAATAATTATGCATCAATTACGATGGATGCTGTGCCTTTATACAATGACCTTGTTGGCGGTGTAGAATTAACAGTACTTGATGATTTTACAGGTATAGATGATACACTTGTTAAAGGCCAGACGATTAAACTGAACGGTGAGCAGGCGCTTAAATACGTTCAATCCAGAAAAGGCGTAGCTGACAGCTCTAATGAAAGCCGAATGGCAAGACAAAAGCAATATCTTGAAGCTTTATATGCACAGACGAACGAGTGCATTAAAACCAATGATAAATTTGTTGTTGATGCTTCTTTAAAATTATCTGAATATATGGTTTCAAATTGCAGTTTAGCACAGTTTCAAAACATTTTTGAAAAAATATCAAAATATAGCTTTACAGCAATTAATTATCTTAATGGCGAGATGAAAGCCGGTGAGAGATTTATGGAGTTTTATCCTAGTGAAGAGTCTGTAAAGAAACAAGTGGTAGATTTGTTTTATACTAAGAAAAATTAACTGATTAGAGAAGATAGGGATTATGGAATTTGAATCATTTAATAACAAGATTTGGCTCTCAACGCCGACATTGCACGGTGATGAATTGAGGTTTATTACTGATGCCATAGAAACCAATTGGGTATCTACTGAGGGAGCAAATCTCAAAGAAATTGAACAGCTTGTAAAGGAAAAAATCGGCTGTAAATTTGCAGTACCACTTTCATGTGGTACTGCTGCGCTTCATCTTGCAGTTAAACTTGCAGGAGTTAAAGAGGGAGATATAGTTTTTTGTAGTGATATGACTTTTAATGCAACAGTAAATGCTGTTGTTTATGAGAAAGCAATTCCTGTTTTCATAGATGCAGAGACGGATACATGGAATATGGACCCGCTTGCTTTAGAGAAAGCTTTTGAACTTTATCCCGATACAAAAGTTGTTATGATAGTTAACCTTTACGGTACACCGGCAAAATATGAAGAGATTTGCGCTATTGCTGACAAACATGGGGCAATCATAATTGAGGATGCTGCTGAGTCATTTGGCGCTACATATAAAGGAAAACAAACAGGAACATTTGGCAAATACAATGCGATTTCATTTAATGGAAATAAAATCATTACAGGTTCGTCAGGCGGTATGCTTTTGACGGATGATGAAGAATGTGCACTCAGAGCTCGTAAATGGTCGACTCAAAGTCGAGAAAAGGCGCCGTGGTATCAACATACTGAGACCGGATATAATTATCGTATGAGCAACATCATTGCAGGAATTGTACGTGGACAAATACCGCATCTCGGAGAACACATAGCAAAGAAAAAAGAAATATATGAGCGATATAGAGAAGGCTTTAAGGATTTACCATTACAAATGAATCCTTATATAAATGAGTATATGGAGCCTAATTTTTGGCTTTCTTGCATTTTAATAGATGAAAAAGCTATGTGCGATTGTGAAAGAACGGATAACAGCTCGCACTATGTTTCTGAGTCGGGAAAAACTTGTCCTGATGAGATATTTGATACACTTGCAAAATATAATGTACAGGCAAGACCAATATGGAAACCCATGCACTTGCAACCTTTGTATAATCAAAATGATTTTATTAGTTGTTCAAAAGGTATCGATGTTGGTTCTGATATTTTTAGACGAGGACTTTGCTTGCCAAGTGATATTAAAATGACTGCTGAAGAGCAAGATATTATTATTAAAATTGTGAAAAGTTGTTTTGAGTGATATGACAGCTAAAAAACAAAACATGTCTTTTTATCAAAAATATATAAAAGTTCCACAAGATATTTTTATTGCAATTATTGCTTTGATTGTATTAAGTCCGATTTTATTAGTTATATCTATTCTTGTTAGAATAAATTTGGGTGCGCCTATTATTTTCAAACAAGAAAGAGCCGGCAAGTATGGTAAACCTTTTTTTATGTATAAGTTTCGTTCAATGTCTAACGCAAAGGACGAAAAAGGTAATCTTCTTTCTGACGATGAAAGACTTGGTAGTTTTGGCAAATTGTTAAGAAGTACTTCTTTAGATGAACTTCCTTCTTTGTTGAATGTTATTTGTGGTAAAGTTTCTTTGGTTGGTCCTAGGGCACTTTACGTTAAATATATATCAAGATATTCTTTAGAACAGGCAAGACGACTTGAGGTTAGACCCGGCATTACAGGTCTTGCACAAGTAAATGGCAGAAATGCGATAAGTTGGGAAAAACGTTTTGAATATGATGTAGAATATGTTGATAGTATTAGTTTTATCGGTGATTGGAAAATTTTGTTTAAAACTATAGGCAAAGTATTTAAGCGCGAAGGCATAAACTCAGCAACATCAGCAACAATGGAGGAGTTTATGGGTAGTGATACGGAGATACTAATAAATGAATAGATTGGTCATTATAGGTGCAGGCGGTCACGCGAAGGTAGTTGCAGATATTGCTATTAAAAATGGATATACAAACATTAGCTTTATAGACGACCGTTTACAGGGTGAGTGTATAGGCTTTCCCATCATCGGTACCAGTGCAGAAATCGAAAAATTTGCTGATGAAAATACAGATTTTATTATTGGTATAGGCGACAACTCTACAAGAAAAATAATTTCTGAGAAGTATAATGTAAATTGGGTAACGCTTATTCATCCATCTGCACAGATAGCTTTTAATACTACAGTCGGTAAAGGTACAGTAATTATGCCCGGTGCTATTGTTAATGTATCTGCGAATATAGGTAACCATTGTATTATTAATTCAGGTGCGATAGTTGAACACGATAATAAGATTAGTGACTATGTGCATATATCTCCCAAAGCAGCACTGGGTGGTACAGTTAATGTTGGGGTGTGTACGCATATAGGTATAGGTGCGGTCGTTAAAAATAATATTGATATTTGCGACAACTGTGTTATCGGAGCCGGTGCTGTTGTAGTAAATAATATAAATTACAGTGGTATATATATAGGAGTA
>JAGAQK010000004.1 GCA_017622825.1 Clostridia bacterium
TATACATGTTTTCTTTGTAGTGATCCCAATGTCCCGATGTTTCCCAAAGGCCTCTGTTGAGCATTATAGGTGTCGATATTTCTACGTAACCTTCGCGCTCGTGTATTTCTCTCCAGTATTGCATGAGGGTGTTTTTGAGTATCATTCCTTTAGGCAGGAAGAACGGGAATCCCGGACCTTCGTCTGCAAAGAGGAAAAGGCCAAGCTCTTTACCTAATTTTCTATGGTCACGTTTTTTTGCTTCTTCGAGCATCGTAACGTATGCCTCGAGATCTGCATTCTTTGTATATGCCGTACCGTAGAGTCTTGTAAGCATTTTATTTTTCTCGTTTCCTCTCCAGTATGCACCTGCGATTTTCATTATTTTTACTGCCTTAACAGGTTTTGTTGACATAAGGTGCGGTCCTGCACACAAATCAGTGAAGTCACCCTGCTTGTAAAGGCTGATTATCGCATCCTCGGGAAGATCTTTTATAAGCTCTACTTTGTAAGGTTCTTCAAGATCTTCAAAGAATTTGATTGCTTCTTCTCTGGGAAGCTCAAATCTCTCAAGAGGAATATTCTCTTTTACTATTTTCTTCATTTCTGCTTCGATTTTTTCAAAATCGTCACTTGAAATTGCATCTTCACAATCTATGTCATAATAAAACCCGTCATCAACCGAGGGGCCTATTGCAAGTTTTGCGTTAGGATAAAGTCTCTTGATAGCCTGAGCCATAATATGTGATGCAGTATGACGAAATGCATCTCTGCCGCCTTTATCTTCAAACGTCAATATGCTGAGATTGCAATCCTTGTCAACTACTGTTCTAAGGTCAACGCGCTGTCCGTCAATCTCACCTGCGCAAGCTACTCTTGCGAGTCCTTCGCTCAAATCGGCTGCAATTTCCAAAACTGTTTTTGCTTCTGCATATTCTTTTACAGAACCATCCTTTAATGTGATTTTCATTTTGTTTAACTCCTTTCAGAAAACAAAAAACGCCCTCTTGCGTTTTTCAATGTTTAATCGCAAGGGGCGAAATATAACCGATTAGTTGAATTATATTCGCGGTTCCACCCTTTTTCATCCTGTTTTTTTTGATAATTCTCGCAGGATCTCTTGTTTGATTATAACGGTATCACCGGGCCGGATTAGGGCCGCTCCGAGGTAGTTTTCCCAAATCTTTCACTCAAGACGCTTTCACCTTCGCAGGGAAATTACACCGCTCCGCATCTCTCTCTGACAGCTTCTGAAATGGTACTCGTCTCATCAACGCATTACTTGTGAATTATATTCCAAAACAAATTCACTGTCAACAAAAAAAGGGCAAAAAAAGAGGCCGTTTTCACAGCCTCTTACTTGAATAGTTTTTTTAATCAGTCAACGTTTTGCAAAATCCACTTGTAAACCAAGAAGTTTCTCTGACGGAATGCGCCTGCCTGATTTCCTGTATCTGTCTGGATTGCAGCGTACAATGAATCTACTGTGTAAAGACCGGCTGATTTTGTAAGCATTCTTGTCATTGCACCCTTGCCTCCAAGATGTCTGATGTTAACACACATCATAAGAGCTCTGGGATCAGATACACCAAGTTCATAAGCTTCTGCAACGTATTTATCCATTTGCTGATCCATCAATTCATCCTGACAAGCAATACCCTCTGCAGAACTGATGATTGAAACAATACAATTTGCTTTTGCTGAACCTTCGTCAAGCTTATACGTGTTCCAATCGCAGTTATCAAGGTCATCGGCAATACCTGCTGTATCAAGCTCAGCAAACTTTGCAGGATACTTTGTTCTGATAAGGTTAAGAAGTGTTTGTGCTTCTGTAGCAAACCACTGACCTGCACCAATTGTAATAGCATGCTCAAGCTCAGTATTTGCATATGCCTCAGTAAAGTCATCATAATCAGCATTGCCATATACTTGACCGCCTGTCTCTACTGCGTAAATAATTTTGCGCAATACCTCTTTCTGAGCTGATGTCAACGTACCATCTGAAGGAACACTGATATTATCCGTTTTTGAGTCAGTCACATTAGAAAGAGTAAAGAGCTGAGATGTTTTTCCACCAAACGTTTTCAACAGAACGTTACTTCCTGCTGTAGTACCGGCAATATCAATAACGCACGTATACTCGCATGCAGGTTCAAGAATATATTTGCCGTCCTTAACGTGTATAAACCATTTTTGCGATATACTGTTTTTATTACCTGCAAGAATTATATTTGCATCTGTAGCACAGTTACCATCAACGCTTAGAACAAATCCGTTATACGCACTTGTTATTCTATAACTGCCATCTGATAAACGTTCAAAGTGGAACGTCTGCTTAGCTGAAGTATCAGCTGCTGCAAGCTCAGCATTCAAGCCTTTTGCATAAATATTAAGTCCTGTATTAACATTTGTTATTTGAGCTGTAAAGCCATTACCTATGTCTTCATCTCTTACAACATCAAGATAATCACCTTTCGATATTGAGAACTGCTGTGCAGCCGTGCCATTATCTGTATATATCTGAATGTTTGTCATGTCATCCGTTGACGCTCCGTATATATCAAGAGCACAGTCGGTTGCGCATGCAGGAATGATTGTATAGTAATCACCTATTACTTCTATAAACCATTTTTGTCCCAAAGAACCATCAGCATCTGCAACAGATACATTAGTACCCGACGCAGTGCCACTGCCATCTACAGAGAGCAACTGACCTGTTTTTTGGTTTGTAATAATGTAGCTACCGTCTGTCTGACGCACAAAGTACCAGAACTGAGCAGGAGCAGAACTTGTTGTATAAAGAATTACGTTTGAACCGGAAAGTGACAAGCCCTTATTAACAGCTACTGCTGTACCGATTTGTGCATAGAACTCAGTACCTATATCAGCATATGTGACCTCAGGAATCTCAGGTTCAACAGGAGTCTCAGGTTCAACAGGAGTCTCAGGTTCAACGGGAGTCTCAGGTGTCTCAACAACCTGTGTTATCTCAAATTTGAATATTTGCGAATCAAGAGATGCATACGTAGAATTCTGCACATTAGTGAGTGCTGTAGGTGAACCGCTTGCAACAGATAAAACGCACGCGGGACTCACTAAGGAGCGCAATATGTAACCTCTTGTTGTGCCGTTTTTATCACATGTTTCATAGATATTCCATCTTTGAGCACTGCTGTCATTGCTCTCATAAATCTGTATGTTTGCACCTGAAGTTTTGGAAGCATTTGAAACATCAAGTACAAGATTATTCTTTGTGTTGGTTATTTTATAGCTACCGTCTTCTTGCTGTTCAAAATGCCATATCTGCGCGGGAGCTGTACTCGGCGTATAAGCGATGACATTTGTTTCTGAAAGTGACAAATTAAGCGTTGCATTCGTTAACTGAATCCTTGCATAGAAGTCTTTTTCAATCGTTAACGGTGCTGCCGTGTATCTTATAGAAGCATCCGTAAAAGCACCATTATTACCAAAATGCTTGACAGCATTTTTGCGCTGGGTGATTTTTTCTTCAACTGTGGTTGCCCCTCCAAACGCTGCATTCAAATCTCCGTTTTTAGATATATAATCATCTATAAAGAATATCGGACTACCGCGTCTTCCTTCTCCAAAACCATAATCAATAAAGTGAGCATAGAGTGAATTAGGCTTTGTGCCGTAAGCAGCAACTACATCAGGGTTCTTAGATGCATAATATTCCGGATCGAAAACTACACTTTGAACTGCTGACGGTATAAAATCATTCTCATGATACAACCCGCCTAAAGAATCACCTGTTGTATAATTAGGGCTACATATATATCTAACGTATGTACTTGAAGAAGGATATGATTTATCTGAGCAGCATCCTCCGTCTGTTGAAAAGTATGTGGAGCTTGTGTTACCTTCTATTGTATAAAGTGTGCCGTTAGAATATCCTGTAACGATACCTACGTGGTTAACTGTTCTTCCGCTTGCAGCACCTGATGAAGAAAGGAAGTAAACAATGTCTCCCGGAAGAGGTGTGTATCCGCCTGCTTTTACTGTTGCCCATGTGTATGCTCTGCCCTGGTTTTTGAACAAATTAACTTGTGACTCTGTATATTGATGATAGTCAATAATACTCTCACCTACACCCGCATTGTATGCACACCAAGAAACGAACATGGCGCACCACTGTGCTCCTCTGTACCAAGTTTCTCCGATGTATGAACCATACCATCTACCATACTCAGTATAGTTATTACCACCAGGTACTTCTCCGGAATAATATCCTGCCGACTCACCCTCCTGATAACCTATCTGAGATTTCGCAATATTTACAATATCTGTTCTCTGATTTCCTGTAAGCTGAACATTTGTCAATGCCCTATAATACTTACCGGATTGATACGATGATGATCCGCTGTAGGAAAGCGCCTCAGAGTTAATCGGCAACATCGTCGAGAACATTGCTACAACCAAAAGTACTGCAACAATCAGATTAATTCTTCTTTTCATTGCGGAAATACCTCCTTATAAAAATATATAATCTTTACTGTCTCCCTTATGCACAATTGCAAAACACTACTTCAACAAATATTCAATTATGTTCAGCGCCTACAACCGCATTATGTAACTATATAATGTATGATACACCTTTTTATTTTTTCAGTCAATATGCCACAGTACAAAAATTGACAATTAAACAAACAAAATATATAATCCTCTTTGTGTTTGAATATGCCAAACTGCGCTTCGTGAGGTAAAAATGGATTATATCATAAATTTCTTTATGGATTTGTTTGAATATATAAAAACAGGTATACAAAGCATAGATCCCTACTCTTTCAGAGCAGTGCTTTTTTCGGTACTGTCTGTTCTTACTTTTTATAAGACAATTTACAAATGGATAGGCATATTTGTAAAAGCAAAAAAATTCAAAGAAGCTCCTAAAACAAAAAAATATGGTATAGTTATCGCCGCACGTAACGAAGAACTCGTTATAGGAAATCTCGTTGACAGCCTTCATTCGCAGACTTATCCTCGCGAGAATTTCACAGTTTTCGTTGTAGCCGACAACTGTGACAGGATAGCAAACGGACAGGCTCACGACGATCGCACAGCCGACATTGCAAGAGAACACGGTGCCATAGTATATGAAAGGTTCTGCCCTGAAAAAGCACGAAAAGGATGGGCTTTAGAGTTTCTTTTTGAAAACATCGAACGAGACTACGGCATACAAAGCTTCGATGGATTTCTCTTTTTCGATGCAGACAATGTCGTTGCAAAAGATTATTTAGAAAGAATGAATGAAGCTTTCTCAACAGGAGTTGACGGTGTTATCGGCTACCGCAACACAAAAAATTTCGATCAAAATTGTATTTCGGCACATTATGCCATTCACTTTATGCGTAGTTCCATGACACTCCACCGTCCGCGAGGCCGTCTGAGGCTCTGCACACACATAGCAGGTACGGGCTATCTTCTTTCGTCAGAAATGTTAAAGGACGGTTGGCATTACAGTTGTCTTACGGAAGACACGCAGGCTACAATGGATTTTGCGGTAAAGGGCAAGCGCATTGAATACTGTGAGGCTGCCGAGTTTTATGATGAGCAGCCGTATCAGGTAAAAGTTATGCTGCGCCAACGTATACGTTGGGCTAAAGGCAGAATGACGTGCTTTTTCATGTATGGTTTCAAGCTTTTCTATGGTTTGTTCAGATGCTTCCGCAAGAAGAAAACCGTTAATGAAGTGCCGGTTGCCAAGCCTTTTGAAAGTAAAAATATTATTTCAAAAGTCATGGACTTTTGCTCATTTATTGTCGATGTTTTTGCAAAAGGCTTTAGTTTTATTGCAAAAAACTTTACCAATTTTGATATGATTTTTTACCTTCTTCCCATCAGTTTTATTAAAAAGATGATTTGGATAGGATATTACGCAGCCGAATTTATTATGGGCTGGTATCTTGGAGGCTTTATTGCCGGCGTGATACTGCCGGAGGGCGGTGTATTTCCGTGGATAGCAACAATAATACAGCTTTTATGCGGAACGCTTCCGTCGTATATTCGCAACGTTATTTTCGGTATGTTAATTGTAATAAGAGAGCACAAACATATTCATTGTTCAAATCTCAAAATGGTTTGGTTTTTGATTACCTGGCCATTGCACGACATGATTTATCCTTTCCTATGCTTTGCCTCTTTATTTATGCATGTTACATGGAAGCCGATAAAACACGATGTTGTAAAATCAATTGATGATATAAATGAAGAGAAAAAGAAGGGGACTAATTAATTGTTTATAGCTGAGATTATCATAAAAACAATAAATATTTTTTTGAGCGTAATTTCAATATTATTTTTGCCAAGGATTGTTTATACTATCGCAGGGCTTTTTCTTACACGAAAATTTCCGTCTGCAAAAAAGCAACATAAATACGCCGTTTTGGTCGCTGCACGCAATGAAGAAAAAGTTATCGGTCATCTTATTGACAGTATACGTGCCCAGGATTACCCTGCCGAATTGGTAACTGTTTTTGTTGTTGCGGATAATTGCGACGAGGGTGATAAAACTGCCGAAAACGCACGTGCTAAAGGTGCAATTTGCTATGAGCGTAATGACAAGGAGCACCGCACAAAGGGTTTTGCTTTGCAATTTCTTGTAGAGTGCATAAGGCGAGACTACGGGATTTCAGCTTTTGAAGGCTACTTTATTTTTGATGCCGATAATCTTCTTAAGGAGGACTTTATATCTCGAATGAATGAATCCTTTGATGCGGGGGAAAAAATAGTAACTTCTTACAGAAATACAAAAAACTTCGGTGATAATTGGATTGCAGCCTCGTATGGATTACACTGGCTTAGAACTGTCCGTCTCGAACACAGGGCGCGTTCTTTCTTCCATTTGGCTACAAGAATACAAGGGACGGGTTTTCTTTTCTCACACGAAATAATTAAAGACGGTTGGAATTACACAAGTCTTACAGAGGACCGTGCTTTTTGTGCAGATGCTGTTGCGAACGGATATAAGATATCTTATAACAACGCTGCTGAATTTTTTGACGAGCAGCCTGTTGATATAAAAATTGCAATGAGACAGCGTATCCGTTGGGCAAAAGGGCATTTACAAGCGTTTACCGAAACCGGCGGCAAGTTGTTTTCACATATTTTTGTTACAAATGGTGCCGCAAGCAAAACGGAAGCGCACTCTAAGGGTATTTCCGCAGAAGAAATCCCAATGCAAAAACGTTTTTTAAATAATATCCGTCAGCGTTTTATGAGTCTTGATATGCTCTCGGTAGTTTATCCGCGTTCCATTGTTTCTTCGTTTACTAATGTTGTAATATTTATTTTGCGTTCCATACTGATTGTGGGAGGCGCACTTTATATAACTGATATTTTCAGTTCTTTTTTCTTCAAAAAGCTTTTTACGATTATTGAGCCCTCTTTGCTGACTTCGAGCATAGCAAAACATATTGCTTTTGTGTCCTTATTCTCTTTTATATTAGTACTCGGCAAATATCTCGTCAATATACTTGCCGGAGCATACATCTTCATAATCGAACGCAAAAGAATTCCGCACATTAAGTGGTACAAAAAAATATGGTTTTGTATAACTTTCCCGCTTTTCAGCGTAATTGGAAATCTTTCAATGATTATAGCTTTGTTTAAAAAAGTGGAATGGAAGCCTATACCTCATAACGTTGCTATCGGTATGGATGAAATCAACAAACAAAAAGGCAACAAAAAGTAGCTCATATCATTTTAAATGAGCTTGAAAGCAACGTAACTCCGTCTGTGGCTACTGACAGTATACCACCCTCGGTATAGCCTTTTATTTCAGAGCAATCTTCAAGCTCAATGCGTACATCACACGGCTTTAAAGCTGTGACAAAGGGGACGTGGCCTGCAAGCACCGCCAAATCTCCTTCACAACCTCTAACGTATAATGCAACAACGTCTCCTTGGTAAATATTACCATCAGGAGAAGAAACCGTTAATCTGTACTGTTTCATATTTATACTTCTTTATTTACCTTTCTTTGCCTTTTCAACTGCTTCGTCTATTGTGCCAACAAACAAGAAAGCAGACTCAGGCAAATCATCATGTTTTCCTTCTATAATTTCTTTAAATCCTCTTATCGTTTCTGCCAAAGGCACGTATTTACCTGTTATTCCCGTAAATTTTTCAGATACATCGAACGGCTGTGACAAGAATCTCTGTATTTTTCTTGCTCTTTGAACAAGCAGTTTGTCTTCATCAGAAAGCTCATCCATACCCATTATGGCAATAATATCCAAAAGCTCATTGTAACGTTGCAGTATTCTTTGCACTTCTCTTGCCACGCGGTAATGTTCCTCACCGAGAACATCAGCCGACAATATACGGCTCGTGGATTCAAGGGGATCAACTGCAGGATAAATACCTTGCGACGCTATCGAACGTGACAAAACGGTTGTAGCATCAAGATGTGCAAACGTTGTGGCAGGCGCAGGGTCAGTAAGATCATCTGCCGGCACGTAAACTGCCTGCACAGAAGTAATCGAACCTTTTTTGGTAGAAGTAATACGCTCCTGCAAAGCGCCCATTTCCGTAGCCAAAGTAGGCTGGTAACCAACGGCTGACGGCATACGTCCAAGCAACGCCGATACCTCAGAGCCCGCCTGGGTAAATCTGAAAATATTATCAATAAAAAGCAAAACGTCCTGATCTTCACTGTCACGGAAATATTCCGCCATAGTAAGTCCGGAAAGGGCCACTCTCATACGCGCTCCGGGCGGTTCGTTCATCTGGCCGTACACTAAAGACGTATTGGCAAGAACGCCTGACTGCTTCATCTCGTTATACAGGTCATTACCTTCTCTTGTACGCTCTCCTACACCGGTGAAAACAGACAGTCCGCCGTGTTGCTTAGCTATGTTATTTATAAGCTCCATTATAAGAACTGTTTTTCCAACGCCGGCACCGCCAAAAAGGCCTATTTTACCGCCTTTTGAATAAGGGCATATCAAATCTATAACTTTTATACCTGTTTCGAGAATTTCTGTTGAAGTAGCAAGCTCGCTGTATTCGGGAGCCGGGCGGTGAATATCCCAGCGTTCCTGTGTTTGAGGCTCCGGGCCGTTATCCACAACGTCACCCAGCACGTTGAAAATTCTTCCTAACGTACCTCTGCCAACGGGCACGCTTATAGGCTTGCCTGTATCCGTAACGGGCGCACCTCTTTTAAGGCCGTCTGTGGATGCCATGGCAATGCATCTTGCAGTATTGTCTCCTATGTGCTGCGACACTTCAACTGTTAACGTACGAAAATTCTCGCCGTCTCCGACCGGTACGGTCAACGCATTCAAAATAGGCGGCAAACCACCTTCTTCAAAACGAACGTCCACTACCGGACCCATTACTTGAGAAACTTTACCAATATTTTTACTTTCCAAGGTCTATTCCTCCTTATAAACGCCTACACGCCGCTGCCGGCAACGATTTCAGTAATTTCCTGTGTTATTGCGCCCTGTCTTGCCCTGTTATATGACAATTGCAAGTTTTCTATCATCTCTTCTGCATTCTTTCCCGCAGAATCCATAGCAGATCTTCTTGCCGTCACTTCGCAGGCGAAACTCTCTCTTATGAGTGCGGTCATCATTCCCGCAACGTATTCTGTAACAACAGAATTCAATATTGTTAATTCGTCAGGCTCAAATATAACACTGTTTGACTTTTGCTCGCTTCTTTCCAATGGCAGAAGCTGCGTTATTACGGGTTCCTGCGACATTGCTGATACGTAACGCGTGCTTACAACGTACAGCTTGTCAAACTTTTCTTTTGCGAACTCCTCACATTGTTTAACTGCAATTTCATATGCTTTTTGAGAGGAGAAATATTCTGACGAGCAAAATTCTTTATTATATCTGTCGCAGGCTCTTTTACCTATTGCGATAACCTCGGCATCAGGATGATTTTTCATGAAACGAAATATATTCGCATTATATCCTCCTGCCATACCCTTATCGCCGGCAACTACAATAATTCGTGTCCTGCCGGTGTTTCTTTCCTGCAAATACGGGCTTTTTTTACACTCAGCGCATGAAGTCAGCGTTGATATTGTGCTTTCAAGTGCTGCGCGGTACTCTCTGCTATGAAGCATTCCTTCTGTAGCACGCCTGATTTTAGAAGAAGCCACAAGCCCCATCGCTTTCGTAAGGTGGAGCGTAGAGTCAACACTTTTTATTCTGTTTCTCAGTGCTTTAATGTTTTGACTCATTTATTGCTTTCTCCATCATTTCTATATCACTATCATCAAAAAATCCTTCACTAAAACGCTTTAATAAATCAGCATATTTTTGATTTAGCAATTCATAAAGACTTTTCTCATACTGTTTGATTTTTGCAACGGGTATGTCATCAAGAAAACCGTGTGTTACGGCATAAATAATAACAACCTGACAACCAACCGGAATGGGTGAGTTTCTGTCTTGTTTAAGCACCTCTACAATACGCTCTCCAAGTGCCAGACGCGCTTTTGTATCTGCATCAAGGTCACTGCCGAATTGTGAAAAAGCCTGCAATTCTCTGTATTGCGAATACAAAAGCTTCAGCTCTCCCGATACTTTCTTCATAGCTTTAAGCTGCGCGGAGCCTCCTACACGGCTTACGGAAATACCGGGGTTTATTGCCGGCATTACTCCTGAGTGAAAAAGCTCAGTTTCAAGAAAAATCTGTCCGTCTGTAATTGAAATAACATTTGTCGGGATATACGCCGACACGTCACCCGCCTGAGTTTCTATCAAAGGCAGAGCTGTAATCGAGCCACCGCCATATTCGGGTGCTACACAAGCTGCGCGCTCTAAAAGGCGCGAATGTAAATAAAATACGTCACCCGGATACGCTTCTCTTCCCGGCGGTCTGCGAATAAGCAGCGACAGTGCCCTGTATGCCACCGCGTGTTTCGACAAATCATCATAAATTATCAAAACGTCCTTGCCTTGCTCGCGGAAGTATTCCGCCATGGCACAACCGGAATAAGGCGCGATGTATTGAAGCGGCGCACTTTCAGAAGCGGAAGCCGACACTATAATTGTATTCTCCATCGCTCCGTTGGCAATAAGCTCATTTGCGAGGCGCACAACGGACGAACTTTTCTGTCCGATTGCCACGTATATACAAATAACACCCGTGTCTTTCTGATTTATGATGGTATCTATTGCTATCTCCGTTTTACCCGTCTGGCGGTCGCCTATTATCAGTTCACGTTGTCCGCGTCCTATCGGTATCATGCTATCAATCGCTTTTATTCCCGTTTGCAACGGCACCGACACACTCTGTCTTTCTATAATACCCGGCGCTTCTGACTCTATTGGGCGTGTTTGCGTGCACACAGCGGGTCCCTTGCCGTCTATCGGTCTTCCCAAGGCATCCACTACCCTGCCGAGAAGAACCTCTCCCACAGGCACTGAAAGAACGCTTCCCGTGCGTTTCACTTTTGAGCCTTCGCGAATATCATAATTATTTGAAAGTACAGCTACCGAAATAGTCTCTTCTTCAAGGTTTTGCGCTAAGCCAAAGCTGCCGTCTTCAAACTCAAGCAGCTCACCTGCCATACATTCTTTCAAGCCGAAAACCCTGGCAATACCATCACCTACAAGAATAACCGTACCGTTTTCACTCATTTCAACGCGCGAATTATACTGCTTAATCTGTTCTTTAATTATATTGCTTATTTCTTCGCTTTTTGCTTTCATTCGTTAATCACCTTCTTGATATCTTCCAAACGGCGCCGTACGCTGCCGTCATAGACTTTACCGTCCATTTCCACAATAACGCCGCCCACGAGATTTTTTTCTACTGAGCAAACAAGCGTAACGTTCCTGCCCGTTGCTTTCTCCAAGCTGTTTTTAAGTCTGATTTTCTCGTCTCCCGTAAGTGCCGCCGCGCTTTTGACGTACGCTACGGAAGCCTTTTGCCACTCCTTATACATCTTGTCGTACTCTTTGGCGCATTGCGAAAATTCGCTCAATACTCCCTTCTCGCACATAAGCATTGTAAATGATGTCAGGTTCTCCGGGAAATTATTTCCCAAAACCTCCTTGAGCAGGCTCAGGCGTTCTTTTTTAGGAAGTGCCGGAGAGGAAACCAACTGTACGTACTCAGGGTTATTATCAAAAATCTCAGATAAAACCTTAAATCCCTCGTTGGTCTCTTCATCAGCAGAAAGCTCAAACAATGCCGCCGCATAGCCTTTATGCATTTCAGCCATTGCTATCACCTACTTCGTTAATAAACGAGTCAATCAATGCTCTGTGATCATCCGTATTGATTTCCCTTTCAAGCATTTTCTCTGCCAGCGCAGCGGACACCTCAGCGATTTTAGTTTTGATTTCAGCATCGGCTTTTTGACGTTCGAGCTCTGCTTCGCTTTCGGCGCGGCGAATAATTCCTTCTGCTTTTTGGTTTGCTTCAGAAATTATATTATCTTTCCTGTTTTGCGCCTGCTGCTCAGCATCCTTGATTATTGCTTCTGCTTCAAGTCCTGCAGTGTCCAGCTTTGCTTCCCATTCTTTTTTACTTGCTTCTGCGGAACATTTTGCTGCATCCGCTGCTTCATACTGCTTATCTATTGCCTCGCGGCGCTGCTGCAGCATTTTTTTAAAGGGCTTATACAAGAAGCGCTTTAAGATAAAGAAAAGAATGACAAGGTTCGCAAGAGATATCAAAATCGACCAGATATTTATTGTTATAATATCAAGTGTCTGTATCATTTATCCTTACCAATCCATTAAATCGCACTTACAAGCACGTCTACCATTATTCCGGGTGCTACAAATATAAGCAATATTGCTATAACAAGCGCATACAAACCTGTTGTCTCTGCAATGGCACATCCCATAATCATTGTTGATGTTACTGCGCTTTTGCTCTCAGGCTGACGTCCTATTGCTTCGCATGCTTTTGCAACTGCATTACCTTCACCGATACCGGGGCCTATGCCGGCTATCATCGCAATTCCTGCGCCTAATGCGCAGCATCCGAGAATGATTCCTATAGCAAGTTCTAACATTTTAATTACCTCCGTTAGCTTTCTTTATTTTCTTTAATTCTTTCTTCTTTTTTCTTATTTCAAATTCATCTATATTAAACGCTCCGCTTACGTACATCATTGTAAGCATCGCAAAAATATATGCCTGTAAACACCCGCTGAAAATATCGAAGTACACAGAAAGTACCGCCGGTATTCCGACTTGTAAAAAGGGTATCTCGCCAAGAAGTCCCGGGAGACTGCCAAGAAGTAGGCTCGATAGTCCTTGAAGCCCTGCACCTACCAAAACAGAAACCACAACGCCTGAAATTATATTGCCGTAATGCCTGAACGTCATTGATACGGGCGTTGCTATTTCGTTTATTATGT
Source organism: Clostridia bacterium (assembly GCA_017622825.1). Lineage (GTDB taxonomy): Bacteria > Bacillota > Clostridia > UBA1212 > UBA1255 > Egerieisoma. The sequence continues at coordinate 13,340 of JAGAQK010000004.1, forward strand.
TAAGCGGAAGCATACCTATGGGGTCACAGAAGCCTTTAACGTAGCCTAACGGACCACACTTGAATCTGTAGTAAGTTATTATTGCTGCCACCGCTATGGCCCATCCTGCGATGATATTTATGTCTGAAGTGGGTGGATAGAGTCCGAAAAGCGACATCAGGCTTGAAAATGCTGACAGCGCTATAACTGTGGCTATAAACGGTGCGAAATTTTTGAATGCTTCTCCCATATTACCGTTCACGAGTTTTTCTGTCTGCTCTATTATCCATTCAAGTAATAATTGTCTTTTTGTGTTTGCTTTCGGCGATAAGCCGTGTGTCATATAAAGACATAAGAAGAATATGGCAATCACTACTGCCCAAGAGTTTATTTGTGCTTCTGTGATATATAGCTTTTGTATGGGCATATCGATTGTAAAAAATATTTGTGCTCCGCTCAGCGAAATGCCCTCAGACGGCGCTCTCGTGAGTATTTCTAACACTATTGCTCCTATAATCGGCAGAAATATGCAAACCAGTAAAAGACAGTCTACAATCTTAAATTTAAGTGTTTTTGTATTCTTTTCACTCATCTGCATTTTCACCTGCCTCGTTTTCGTGTTTTTTATCTTGTTTTTTATCAAACTGTGGTCTGAAAAGTATTGCTATTCTCGGAAAAAAAAGTGAAATAAGTACTGTCCATGTGTTAAAGCACGTGAATACCGCTCCTGCGGCTGCAAAAGCAAGCAGCATAAATGTACGGAGCGACTGAGACATTCTAATAATTGATTTTGCATCTTTCTCGTCTTCTTTTTTTACTGCTGCCAGTACACCGAGACACATAAGATAAAAATTAAGTACTGCAGCTCCTGCGCCTAATAAATTTCCTGTCATGACGCGCCAATCCCATTTACCTATTATTAAAAAAACGCATTGCATTATGACGCTTAAAATAAGCGTCCATAATGCAATGTATAGAGTTTCTTTTTTAACGACAGAGTTCATTTTTTTCATTCTTCAAAAGCTAACTTAATTCCCATATCTGTAATTTTCTTACAATAGTCTGCGATTCTCTCCGGCTTATAATCGTAAATTCTGTGTCCGTCAAAGCCGACGCTTAATCTTACGCCCGATTTTCTGATGATTTCCTGTTGTTTCTCATCTTCAAAAAATTTTAGCATATATTCATGTTCTCTGCCACAATGTATTGTGTCCAGATTTACGTTCATTTCCCAAAAAATATTCTCGTCTGCCATTCTTGAAAAATAATCCAGTGGGTCTACGCCTATAGCTTCCGCATGTGCAAACAAGTCTGTATGCGCTACACCTGCGCGGCAACCGCAACGTTTCGCATACGAAAACAAATCGCCGCCCGTAACGGAGTTTTCTCTATGGTCTACGTGCTCAATGAGGCAGTAATCAAAAAATGATATGTCTGCCGAATCAGGCAACGGCACTCTGTTTTGTATTACTGTGCCAACTTCAATACCTCTGAGGATTTTTATCTTGCCTGCATATTTCTCTTTTATGAGATTAATATGGTCAAAATATCTTACAAGTGTTCTCTCGTATTCATTCTTTATCTCCGGTGCGGTGCTGAATAATATATCCATTCTTTGATTACCGATGCCGTAATTGTGATCGGTAATACCAAGAAGCTCTATGCCGCCTGCAATGGCTGCTTCTACGACATCTTCGGGCTTGTCTGCTCCGCAAAATGAATAATATGTATGTGAATGTAAATCCTGTATCATGGCAAATCTCCTAATTTAATATATCGTTTAACAGTATACATCACGCACACAAAAAAAACAATAAAAAATACAATAAAAACTACTCCCGCCTCACGAGGAGAGCGGGAGCAGCTTTAAAAAAGAAAAAGAAATATATAAATAAAGGAACTTCATTCTATAGACATATCGATTTTAAATCTCAATATCTTTCTTAATGTGTTCTTCGGGAACTCATCTTCACGGATTTTAATTACCGTAATCTTTTTATAAGCAACAGCGTCCTTATTGTAATTGCTTATAAACGGCTTAAAGTATGCATGCGCATCTTTTATGCCTTGTTTCTCCAAAAACTCTTTATCAGGATAAATCTCGGCGACAATCGCATTGTGCTCCATGCCTCTTTTGCTTTTACCCTCATAAACTATTATCTCAAGTATTCCCGGTGTAGCTGACAGTTCGTTTTCTATCTCCTCGGGATATACATTTTTACCATTTGAAAGAATAATAAGATTCTTCTTTCTTCCGGTAATGAAGATGACGTCTCCTTCAAGTTTGCCGTAGTCTCCGGTCCTGAAAAATCCATCTTCTGTGAACGCATCGGCAGTCGCTTTTGCATCCTTATAATATCCTAACATAACATTGGGTCCTTTGACAAGTATTTCTCCCTCTCCATCTTCATTTTTTTCAAAAATTTTTACTTCATCAATGCCAATAACGGGTCCAACGCTACCGAGTACGGAACGCAAGCTCCTGTTTACGGCTATTATCGGCGCACATTCCGTTATACCATAGCCGTTAAGAGATTGTATACCGACCGACTCAAAGAAGTAAATAATGTCAGGATTTACAGGTGCTCCGCCGGAAATAACCATTTTTACCTTGCCGCCAAAAGCAGCGTGTACGGACTTGAATAATTTCCGTCTGAGGTCAATGCCAAACTTTCTGAGGAAGTTGCTTACCTTAATCATTCTGAAGAGTGTCTTATACTTGCCTGTATCTTTTGCATTCGCGAGGATTTTACGGTAGAAATTCTCCATGTAAAGCGGCACGAGTATAAGGTGCTCGGGCTGTTGCTCTTTGAGCTCTTTCATAATATACCTCAAGCCGGACGAAATGTAAACCTCTGATCCGATAATCGAGTGTCCCACAATCATTACTGATGAACCGTATGTATGGTGAAGCGGCAACAGTCCGAGTGTCTTGTTACCGAAATCAACGTATTGCACAACGTCTGACATATCCGAAAGTATTGCATTTTGTGACAGCATAACGCCTTTTCCTTTTCCGGTTGTGCCGGAAGTGAAAACAAGCAAACCAAGTGACATAGGATCGATTATCGTATTATAATATGCAGCTGACGATTGTGCGAACTTTTCCTTACCTGCTTCTATCATGCCTGCTACGGAGTTTTCGCTGTCTTTTTCTGCGTTGAGATAATACGGTGCTTTTTTAAGTGCAACTTTTTGTGCAATCATATCGGCTTTTTCTGCTAAGTCTTTATCACAGAAAACATAATCTGCTTCTGCAGTGCTTGCTGTTTCTGCCAAATCTGCTCCTTGCCAATCTTTATCAAGCGGTACGAGAATGCCTCCTATGGAGAGCACAGAAAAATACATTACAGCCCACTCATATGAGTATTTGCCGAACAACACGCATTTTTTGCCTGCGCAACCAATATCGGCAAGCTCTGTTGCCAATCCTCTGATATCATCTCTGAGCTGTGCGAAACTTTTTGTAATTACTGCGCCTTTTACCGGATCAATGCGGTACGAATACGCCAATTTCTCCTTATACGTTTCGCCAAACCACTCTACGAGTGCGCGCATGTCTGTAAATTCTACCTTTTGATGTAAAACTTCATTCTTCATAAAAAATAAACCATTCCTTTTTTATTTTTTTAATCCTTCAAGTATGAAACCGAAGCTGTACTTGAAATTTGCTACTGCTTCTTCCTTCGGAATATTTCTGCCGACAGCATCTGCGTTATACCCTCTGCAAAAGCACCACAAAGAATAGCTGAGCACTTCTGAGTCTACTTGTTTTATATAATCATGTTCCATTGCATAATCTATAAGCTTTTTAATCTGTGATGTCCACCATTCATAATTACTTTCTGATAGTGAATCATTTTCAAACACATATTGATTAAACTGCATTTTAGTATCATACGACATTAAGAGA
>JAGAQK010000051.1 GCA_017622825.1 Clostridia bacterium
CGGTACACCCTCAGGCTCGGTATATTCTCCCATATCACCTGCCGGATATCGAATCAGCGGCACCAGCGTTTTAAAAAGCGACGTTATGTAAATAACTCCCGGTTTGTTCATTTCTGTTATAATCTCACCTGTTTCGGGGTCAACTATCTCCATTAAAGTCAAATCCGACATCACTCTATGTTCATTGAATCCGCAGTCCTTAGTGTAATAACCTATCGGGCCACCATCATTAGAAGCGTAAAAAATAGATCTAAAGTCTATTTCCCTGCCGAATACGCGGCTGATTTTTTCTCTTTGGTCCTGATATAATGTCTCCCCCGCAAAGTACACCGTATCTACAACAAACCCTTCCATTTTGTGTTCTTCTATATACGAAATGATTTTTGTCAGCATCGACGGAAGTCCCGCTAAGCAGTTAATTTTATGCTCATAAATCGTATTAACCATTTCCTCAATTGTAATGTTTCCCGACAAGTTATACATAATTGTTTTTGCCGAAGCAAAATACAGCATACTGTAAGTATACAAAAAGCTGGCATACAAACCGCCGGCGTAGAACAGATTTGCAATTTTCGTACCGTTAGTAAGACCGCCCTTTGTTAAAACAGCACCGCTGCACTCACACATTGTCTGCCACTCCTCAGCAGTATATAAGGAATACTTGGGATCTCCTGTCGTACCGCCACTTTTGAATATTTGACCATCCTCCTGTGAGCGCGTAGCAACACAATAACCATTTTTGTCACAATTAGCCCAAAAATCATCCTGATCAATAAGCGGCAGCTCCTCTAAAGAAGCATTCTCAGGCAGATTTTTATATAAATCCGCATAATACTTCGAATTTTTTCTTGCATATGAAATTATTTCATTTACTGTGTACGTTTTAAAACTCATAAGCCTCCTCCTAACCGTTAATCAAAAGTATTTCGTTTTTAAGGTCTTCATACTCACCTGTCACTACAAGTCTGTCATAATTGCAGTCTGTGCCAATCATCATTTGCATTATGAAATAATCCGCTGTTTCGCTTCCCGGTAAAAGTCCCGAAAAAACAAAGCCACACTTCTTTGCAACCTCATATGCATACTCACTACTCGGAGCATTCATAGAAACAGCAAGCTCAATCATCTCGTTTTTACCTCGTATAGAATCTTTTATCGCATCTTTCAAAATTTCTTCGAGATCTTCTGCTGCACTTTTCACAAGAATTTTTGTAGTTTTAAGTGTGCTGTACGTTTCAATACTTATTTCTGTAGCGTCTCCAATTGACGCATTTTCTGCAACCGTGTAATTATAATTCATCTTTTCAAAAACTTTCTGCGTAAACTCCTTTATTTCTTTCGGAACATATACAACGCAGCCGGCACTTTCGTCTAATATTTTAACGCTTGCGAACAAATCAAGTCTTTCTTTATTCTTATTGTATTCGCTCTCTATGTCAGACCCAATATAAGATAACAACACAGCAGTTGCAGTAAATCCGGACTTTATAAATGCTTTTTGAGAAAGCGTATGAAATGCCACAGGTTGACCCATTAATGCACGAAAAGAATTTTTCTCGCCAAATTTTATGGCATAATCCATGAATTTTGCAAAAAGTCCTAATCCCCTGAACTCTTTGCGAGTAACAACAGCCGATATCTCCGGCATATTTTTAAGGTCAGACGAGAATACCAATGCAAAATGGCCGGCTGTCTGTCCGTGCTCGTTGACAGCAAGAAATGACATGATTTCCTTTTCTTTGATTGCTCTCATAAAACTCTCTATGTAGTAAAAGCGCTCATAAGAATACGAATACTTATATTCACTGTATATACATCGTATTGCTTCTATAGCATCTTCATGCGTTTTTACTTCTCTTATAAATATATTAGTATCCAAAACTTCAATTGATTGATACGGCTCAGGCTCCTTAAAACCAATTTTATTAAGAAGATTCATACGAACATATATACGTTGTCCGTCTTTGCCAAGCTTTTCCAATCCAAAGCCGTCTGTCATAAATTCTATCATATAATTATACAGATTCTTCTCGTCTGTCACGTTTACAAAATCACCCACAGGTGAAATTTCCATCCACATAGGCACGCCCTTATCTTGGATAGATATTTCGATATACGTGTCCGCAACATAAACGTCTACGGTTATTTTGCCGTCTGTTCCCGGATATGCACCAAGAACTCTTCTTTTAAGCAGTTCACTCACAACAAAGCGCAATCTGTTATATCTGCTGTAATCCATTGTTGTATGTTGCAATGCAAGACCATCAATAAAATTCATTACAGCCGGTATAAAAAATTTTTTGTTTAATATTTCAACTGATGCAAATTTTGTTTTTTTCAAATAAATACACCTACCCGATACAAATCCTGTTCCAACCAAGCACAGCATCAAACTCTGTGGCACGTTTAAGATTGTCTCTTATTATAATTTTATTTATTGTACTATTAATTTCAACTTCAATATATTTCGCTTTATCCTGCTCTGCACTGCTTTTAAGCTCACATAAATAATCAATTGCAGTGCGTATACTGTTTTCGTCCATATTCGACTCCTGTACAGCTTTCTCCACAGCTAATAAATAATCATCATAATTATCTTTTTTCAAATTACAGATATAGCTGACAGCACCCTTTTCAACAGTATCGTCCAAAAGCATGAAGTTTGAATTTATCCCGCTTTTCATAAGTTTCTTTTGCTTGTATTTTACCATGCAGACAATTATAAATAAAGTTAAAATCTCTGACACAGTATAAGCTGCCCACACACCGTTTAAACCAAACAAGATACCTAATCCAAACGTCGCTGCCAAGAACAGCGCGAAGCACCTAAGGCTTACTATCACTGATGCCATAAGGTTTTGTTCCGTTGATTGCAAATAATAACCAATAACGACATTTATCGTCATTATTATCATACTCGTAGCGAAAATCCTCACTGCAACAGCCGCCTTTTCGACCATCACAACACCATCAATGCCGAAAACTATCGGTACAAGCTCCGGTTTCAATTCCAAAAACAGCGTGACACAGCCGCATATTACAAAAATAGCAATAATTGCCAATCGCATCGTTTCTTTTATTTTACGGAAACTCTTTTCACCCGCATAATTGCTTACCATTGGCTGGATTGTCTGACTTATACCTTCAAAAACAGAAAGTGAAACAGTCGACAAATTAAATACAACTGTGTAGATTACAACGCCGTCTGCTTCTGCAATTACAGAGAGGAAATGATTGATTATCAAAATTGTCAGGAATTGGTATACAAAATGTAATGCAGAGCTTGCTCCGTTTTTAATTATTCTAAAGACCGTCTTATCCAATGCGAATCTGAATTTCAATGTGTTTTTGGACGTAAAGAAATGCATACATATAATTACTATACTCGCAATTTGTCCCAATACAGTCGATAGTGCCGCTCCCGACACACCCATTCCCAGCTTCCCGACAAATACGAAATTCAAAGTCACATCAACTGCTATTGACGCAAACATACCGACCATAGAAAGTGTCGGGCGCCCATCGTTCCGTACAAAGAAAGCCAAACCGATATTAAGCATAAACAGCGGCGAGCCCGCGAGTATTATGAACGAGTACTCGCGCACTGCCTCGAAAACGTTGCTGCCGGCACCGAGCCAGTGCGTGATAGTGCTGCTAAAAAACACTCCGCCGAGTAACAATAAAAGTCCTGTAAAAGCGAGCAATTCGATTGACGTGCTGAATGCCTTGTTTGCTGATTCTTTTTTGCCTTTTCCTGCGTCTATACTCATGGCAATGCAGCCGCCAACCGAGAAAAGGGCTGCGAAAGTATTTATTATCATATAAATCGGGGTCGCGAAAGTCGTAACGGACAGCGATTCATTGTCAAGATACTGCCCTATTATTATCGTATCTGCCACAGAACCTATTGCTGTGGTGAGATTCATTAA
>JAGAQK010000005.1 GCA_017622825.1 Clostridia bacterium
ACCGTAAATTTAGGATTCTTGGAAGGAGCAACGTTGCGGCAAGAGCAGGGTACGTTACGCTTTATCCGCAAGATGTCGGCAATGTGCTTAAAATGTGCGGCGTTGATTATTATGCGTATCAGATCATTGTTGAAAGAGAAGGTCAGGATTATTTTAGGTTTAAAATTGCAACTGCACAGGCAGGTAACACAGAGGAATTTTTAGAAATTCTTTATAAAGAAAGACAGATTATAAAGACTGCTTTGGAAGACGGCACTTTGAAAGAGCCGATTGTAGAGTGGTGTAATATGGAAGATCTGGAGTTTAATTCCAGAACGGGAAAGTTAAAGGTTATTATAGATAAGCGAAAGTAATCAGCTCGTTAAAATTCGCCTGAGTCATACATAATTGCGGACAGAGCACAAAGTGGCGCTGTTTCACATCGCAGAATGCGTTTTCCCAATGTGCAGACTTTTAAACCTGCGGCAGCTGCCTGTGATACTTCGCTCGCTTCAAGTCCGCCCTCAGGTCCTGTCAGAATGCTGACAGATTTATATGGGCTTGATTGGAGTGCCATCTTTAATGTGGTGGATTGTTCGTTTTCATAAAAAAGCAGAGCTAAATCTGCTTGGGAGGCTCTATCTAAAGCTGCTTTATAGCTTGGCAAAACTAAAACCTGAGGCACACGACCTCTGCCGGACTGTTCTGCTGCGGAAGCGGCAATTTTTTGCCACCGTTCAAGTTTTTTTACAAGACTTTTCTCATCGGGGCGTGATACGCAGCGGCTTGTAGGGAATGCAATTATCTCATACGCACCAAGCTCTGTGGCTTTTTGAATAACGTGTTCTAATTTGTCAGCTTTTGGAAATGCCATATAGACACTTGCTTTGACGAGGGCTTCTGTTTCTGATTCTTGACGCTTTTTAACCACAAGACTGATTTGCTCGGGACTTACGTCACTGACAGTGCAAATACATTCTTTGCCTTGTCCGTCGCACACGAGAACTTCTTCGCCGGGCTTCAGGCGCAATACTTTGGCATGCTTTGCATTTTCGCCTGTGAGAACAAAAAAATCAGGCTGCATATCTTCGGGTTTAATAAAAAAACGTGTCATACCGAACCTCCTCGTGATTTCGGTATCAGTTTAACAGAGAAAGGAATAACTTGCAAGAAAATATGAAAAAATTGAGAAGCCGAAGTAAAAATATAAGTTGACAAAGAGAGTAAAAAATTGTAATCTATAAAGAGAATTTTTTTAAGTTCGAAAGGAGTTTCTTTTATAATGAAGAAATTAGTTTTGTATACATCAGTAGACGGTAATACAGACGCAGTTGCACATGCAATCGCGGATAAAGTGGGAGCTGACTTAGCTCGTCTTGTAAGGGTAAAGAAAGTTAAAGGTTTTGGTTTTATAAATAATCTCAAGCTTCGTTTTGAAGTTTTGGGAAAGAGAAAGCCTGACATTTTCCCTTTTAAATGGGACCCACGTGACTATGATTTGATTTACATAGGTACTCCTGTATGGTACGATTCTTACAATCCTGTATTTAATACACTTTTCAACGTTATTAAAGTTTATGACAGAAAGGTTGCTCTTTTTTCTACAGGAATGAAAGAAGATACAAAAGCACTTGCAAAGCTTGAGAAAGATTGGCTTAAAGATTCTGTTATTCTCGGTACAAAGCATTGCATAGAGCCTATTTGGTGTGATGAAGATTCTGAGACACAAGCTATTCTTGATGATATGGGTGAGTGGGCACAGCAACTTTCTGATCAGGCAGAGAAGATGATCGAACAAGAAGAATTCGAGAGAAGAAAAACAATTTACAAATATTGATGTGGTTATGGAGAAGATGTCCGGCGCGTGGGATATGCGCATAAAGCCGTATAAAAAAGAATTCAATTATTCGTATACAGAGGGAGTTTTCCCTACAGTAGAACTTATTGAAAACGCACCCGAGACGGTCTTGCGTATAATAACTTCTTCAAAAGGCAATAATAATACAGGCGTAGCGCTTCTTAGACAGAAGTGCTGCGCTTTAAATATTCCTATTGTAGAAGATGATAATACAATTGCAAGACTTTGCCCAAAAGGCAGCGTAATGGCTATCGGTGTGTTTTCGAAGCACCAACAGGAACTTGATAAAACAAGAAATCACATAGTATTGGTAAATCCCGCTGACATGGGAAATTTAGGCACAATATTAAGGACGGCGGCAGCATTTTCGTTTTTTGACATTGCGATAATAGAGCCTGCAGCAGACAGATTTGATCCCAAAACAATACGTGCCTCAATGGGTGCGTTCTTCAGAGAAAGAATACATACATATAAAACATTTGAAGAGTATTCAGCAAGCGCAGGGGAGCGCGATTATTATACTTTTATGCTAAAGGGTAGACCATTGGAGAGCTTCGAACCTGATTTTCGCAGCCAAAAACCATGCAGTCTCGTTTTCGGCAATGAATCAAGCGGCCTCGATGACAGCTATTTGGAAGTCGGTACTCCGCTGTGCATAACGCATCTTGATACAGTGGATTCCTTGAATCTCACAATAGCGGCAGGCATAGCCATGCATTGGCAACATCATACTTTTAAATAAAAATTTTCTATAGACAGGTGTGTTATAAATGGGAACAGTTGACACTGTGTTATCAAAATGCAATATTTGCGGTATAGCTTCAGACGAAGTGAAGTTTGCAAAGGAATTATTATCCGGCAAGGGCACTGCCACAAAAACAGATAAAGAAAGCTTTATTTGCGAAGGTCTGTGGGCAGCAGAAAAGCTTATTGATAACAAGATACACGTTACTCACTTTTTTATTAGCACAGATGCACTTCAAAGCGGCAAGCTCAGCTCCGCGGAGTTAGAGTCTGTCTCAAAGCTAACCGAATACGCCGATAATTCATACGGTATCTCAGATAAAGCCTGTAAAAAGATAAGCGATAGGGACGGCGCTGATTTTTGCTTTATTATAGCGCGCCGCAAGGTATATACGCTAACAGATATGCCGCTTAAAGACAATATGCTCATTATGATACTGGACGGACAAGAGCAACCCGGCAATATCGGCGCTATTTTGCGCTCTCTTGACTGTGCGGGCGGCTCAGGCGCAATTGTAGTCAACAGAAGAGTAAAGCTCTCTAACAGCCGTTTGGTGCGTTCTGCGCTGGGTGCATCTTTTACAATGCCTGTTGTAGATGCAGATATGTACGAAACGGGCCGCTGGCTCACCGAAAATAATTTTAAGGCTGTACTCACTGACCTTACGGCGACACAAGCGTATTGCGACGTAGATTACAGTGGCAGAGTTGCTGTCGTGGCAGGGAACGAGCACACAGGCATATCGCCTTATTGGCGAACACTGCCCGTTGCAGTTCCCGTGATTATTCCCATGCTCGGCTCATGCGAGTCTCTTAACGTAGGCTTCGCTTCGACTCTCGTGGCATATGAGGCCGGTCTTAAAATGCACGGCATTAAAAAGTAAGCTCTCGTAAAAAACTTTTTATAGTATCGCTTTCTTCATTGATTTCTTTTAATTTCAACAGGCAGCTTTTTTCACACCACGCACGCCTGCTGTTATAGTACTTATTAACGATTCGCCACAGCTTTTGCGGGAAGCTCAGCACGATTTTCATAATTTCCAATTCCTCGCACGGAATGCTCCTTTCTTTGCTGTATTCGCTTAATATTTCTTTTGTTGCAGCGGCGCTCCAAACGTTTTTTTTCATGTGCCTTTTTATCAAATTAAGAGTGTCAAGAATCGGTAAATCTATGGAGGCTTTGTCAAAATTAACTATGCCGCCTTCTTTTTCACTCAAAAATATTACATTATGATGAGAATATTCTTTATGACAAATTATGCCGGTTTTGATGTAATTAAGAGAAATTTCGTCATATTTTGACATACTGAGTGCTTCGCAAGCATCGTTTGCCGCATTGCAGAATTTATCTGCAACCGCTGCGTATTCATAGTCAAAAATACCTTTTCCTCGAAGAGCTGCTTTTTTAAATCTCATCAGTTCCCGGGCGCGGTGTTGAAATAATTCAGTAAGCTGCCCTGCCTCGCATTTTATGTACGGCATTTCGTTATCTGCGCTTTGTGTGTTCAACGATTGCGAAAGTTTCTCGGCTTCCTCTTTTGTGAAGCCCTTAGCTGCATTGTGCATCTTCGCAAGAAGGCGAGCGGCCTTTTTCGTATCCTGCAAGCTTTCTGCGGAACATTGCCGCCCTTTCAAAACTTTGCTGCAAACATAATCTGTGCCGTTTATCTCTGCCGTAAGAGTGTGCTTTTTTGTAAGAATGATACTGTCAATATTCGTGAACCCGTGTTTTTGCAGATAAGAGTGGATGAGATGCATGAAGTGTTTTCTTCCGGTCTCGTCGTTAACTGTTTTTAATATGAATGTGTCGTGCGAGTCTTTAATATTAAAGAGAATTCCGTCGCGCGTATATGTATGATTTACTGATTTTATGCCGTATATCTCGTCAATAAGTGTGACATCCGTGCCTGTGTCCATTTTCGTATAAACTCCCTTCGCACTTTATATGCTCTTTGAATTTATATGAAAAATATGCGTGTTTTATGCTGTTTTCCACATATATCCTATTATTTTATAAATGGGTATGGGGCCTACTGTTGCATCGCGGCTGTCCTTGCTTAAATTGCGGTTGTCACCCATAACGTACACATGTTCTTCGGGTACTGTGAACGTGATATCTACGGGATACGTGTATACGTTTTGTTCCTTTATATAATCCTCTTCGACGAGCTTGCCGTTGCGGTAAAACTGTTTATTTTTAAATGCAATCTGATCGCCCGGTAAACCTACAATGCGCTTTATCCAAAATGTGTCGCTTTTGCCTGAAAGTGTCTGTTTGAACAGACGAAAATACGTTGAATCGTTTTCTTTTATGTCTATATCTATTACTACAATGTCGCCTATCTCGGGTTCTCCGAAAATATACGGAAGCATCGTTGTATACACTGATTGACCGTCTTGTAACGTGGGCTCCATTGATGTGCCGTCTACGTGATTTTTTTTGTGAACATAAATATTAAAAGTTACCATCAAAACAAACACAAGTGCAAATACACCTATGACGATGGTAACTTCTTTAATAGTTTCGGTCAGTTTTTTTTTATTTTATTGTTTGGTGCGGATACTTGTCCTTTGCCTGCAAGTTTTCTGAAATTGCACATCTTAATTTCAAAACCGTCTTCGGTTTCTATTATGAGGCTGTTTTTCTTTGCGGGTAAATCATCATTATTAGACGCATCTGCTGCTATTGTATTAGCCGCCGGAGCAGGGGATACGTTTGTTCTCCTGTACAAAGATTGACCGGCTTGTGCCTTCTTATGCCAACTTACAGAAGTGATTGAAACGTCGTCTTTTGCTGCATTTTCGCTATTTGAAATGGGTGCTGCCGGCACTTTCTTGAATGAAGACATTTTGACTTCGATTTCATCTTCTGAAACACTCGGAGCGGGAGAAGAATCTTGAACAGACTTGGCTACGTGAGTGCTTTTAGTAAAAGATACTTTTGCAACTTCTACGTCCTCGCTAACCGCAGTTTCAATCTCAACCTCAGCTTCAGCCTCAGCCTCAGATGTGTTATCTGTGTCAATAATCTCTTCTTCGTCAACATCAACAGCAAGTTCTTTAGAATATTCGACTTCGTCTTGAAGAACATCAACTTTTTTATCAACCGGTTGATTGCCTTTTATCGAAAAATCAAAAAAAGAAGAATCCTCCTTTTTAGAAGGAGTTTTCTTGCCTGCAAAATCCATTTCAAAAATATCATTTTTGTTTTGTTTCAAAATATCACGACTTTCAATAAAATTTACACGAGTAATTATAATATCACATATAATTTTGTCAAGCAAAACAACATTAAGGCAAATAATTGTTGCTGGAGTCGCAGTACATGCATCTGTACACACGGTTTTCAGGGTCTGTGAGACGAAAAACCTGGTCAAGTTCCTGCTCGGTTGATGTTATACATCTTGGGTTTTTGCACTTTACAATGTTAACAATTTTTTCGGGCAGGCATACGTGTTTCTTTGCGATTTTTTCGCCGTCTCTAATGATGTTTACGGTGATATTTTCATCAAAATAACCTAAAACATCAAGGTTAATATCAATGGGAGAATCAATTTTAATAATGTCCTTTTTGCCCATCTTAGCACTTTTAACGTTCTTTATAACAGCCACAGTGCAATCAAGTTCATCAAGCTGAAGATAGCGGTATATAGCCATAGCGTTGCCGGCTTTAATGTGGTCAAGAACAATACCGTTTTCTATCTGATCAATAGTCATATCAGGCACCTCCCAAAAGCATCATAATAAGAGCCATTCTCATATATTTACCGTTTTCAACCTGCTTAAAATAACAAGCCCTTGGATCTTTATCAATACTGCGCGCAATCTCATTAACACGCGGCAGGGGGTGCATTATGCACAAATCCTTCTTGGCATTTTCAAGTTTGTCAGGTGTTAAAATGTAATAGTCACGAAGACGAATGTAGTCAGCTTCGTTAAAGAAACGCTCACCCTGTACTCTTGTCATATAAAGAATATCAAGCTCGGGCATAACACTTTCCATAGTACGTGTTTCTACATAAGGCATGCCGGTCTTTTCAATGATGTCAGTTTTAATGTACTGAGGAATTTTTAACTCATCGGGAGAAATAAAGACAAGTTTGATTCCGGTATATCTTGATAAAGCATTAACGAGAGAATGAACGGTACGTCCAAATTTCAAGTCGCCGCAAAAACCAACAGTCAAGTTATTAAATCTGCCTTTTTCACGGTGTATCGTCAAAAGATCGGCAAGTGTCTGCGTCGGGTGGTGGTGTCCACCGTCGCCGGCATTTATTATCGGTACGTCCGAAACGGCAGTGGCCGCCATTGGTGCACCCTCTTTAGGATGGCGCATAGCGATAATATCAGCATAATAGCCCACAACTTTGACAGTATCAGATACAGATTCTCCTTTAGAAGAAGAACTGCTTGAAGCAGAAGAAAATCCAATAACACTGCCGCCGAGCTCCAACATAGCCGCCTCAAAACTAAGGCGCGTACGAGTGCTGGGCTCAAAGAAAAGTGTAGCCAATTTTTTGCGTTTGCAAATATCCTGGTACTTTTCTTTGTCTTTAATAATATCCATCGCAGTAGCAATTAAACTGTCAATTTCTTCTATAGACAGGTCGGTAATATCAAGAACGTGCTTCATATTACGCTCCTCCTCAGCCTTTTATCCAGCTTTCGTCTGACGGGTTGTTACGAAAAGCAATAAGTCTTTCTTTGTCGGCTGCCTGAATATATCCCGTCTCAGCAGCAACCTCTACAATAGTATCAAAATTCGTCAAACTAATATTCTTTAAATCAGCAGCAGCAAGTTTGTCGAGACCCTTTTGCATTCCGTATGTGAAAATGCTTACAACGCCAAGAACGTCAGCACCTGCCTCACGAAGAGCTTCTGCAACCTCAATACAGCTACCGCCTGTTGAAATAAGATCTTCAACAATAACTACCTTTTGACCGGCCTCTAAACGTCCCTCAATACGATTGTTTCTGCCGTGGTCTTTGTTACCTGAGCGAACGTAACCCATTGGCATATTGAGAAGGTGACCGCAAATAGCAGCGTGCGCAATACCTGCAGTACTTGTACCCATAAGGACCTCAGCATCCGGATAATTCTCTTTGATAAGCTCGCATAAACCGTTCTCGACGTCATTGCGAACCTCGGGAGCTGTAAGAGTTAAACGGTTATCGCAATAAATAGGGCTCTTGATACCGCTTGCCCATGTAAAAGGCTCATCGGGACGAAGAAATATTGCTTTAATAGAAAGCAAATCTGATGCAATTAATTTTTGTCTGTTATTCATATTATATCTCCTTATTATCTGTTAAAAAATCATTTACGCATTTATCGTATGCGGCAACCGGGTCAGCAGCGGCTGTAATAGGTCTGCCGACAACAATATAATCAGAGCCGCGCTCACGAGCCTGACGAGGTGTTGTGATACGCTTTTGATCGTCAACGCTGCCACCGGCAAAACGAATGCCCGGTGTAACTGTCATAAATTCCTTGCCGAGCTTTTTGAAGTGGTCTGCAATCATGCCTGCTTCCAAAGGAGAGCAAACAACACCGTCAAGACCTGCTTCGCTTGCATTCTCAGCGTATTTTAATATAGTATCATTCATTGAAGCACCGATTAGAAGCTCATTTTTGAGCATATCGTCATCAGTTGAAGTAAGCTGCGTAACAGCGATAAGAAGGGGAGGCTCACTGCCTGCTTTTTCAGCACCTGCAAGAAGACCTTCCTTCGCAGCAGCCATCATTTTAACGCCGCCTGCAGCGTGAACATTACACATATACACACCGAGGCCACCAAGATTTGCCATTGCTTTTTTTACGGTGTTTGGTATATCGTGAAGTTTTAAATCAAGAAAAACTTTGTGGCCTCTTGCTACAATCTCACGCACCATTTCAGGTCCGGCAGCGTAGAAGAGCTCCATTCCGATTTTTACGAAAGGCTTGCGGTCACCCATTTTACCGAGAAAAGCCAATGTTTCTTCACTTG
>JAGAQK010000006.1 GCA_017622825.1 Clostridia bacterium
AAAGCGACAAATACAACTTAAACAATTACACAATCGTTGGAGAAAATAATAATGTTGTGGGAGCCGGAAATGTTTTGCAAAACTCAATCATTTCTCACTCGGGTATTAAAGTACTTCACGATAAAACTTTATTTAAGGAAGGTCTTGAATCTATTATTTCATACAATAATGCTGCAGTTAAATTAGATGAAATTTATGCTTCAAATGATAATATTAAGTTGCAAATTGACCTTCATAGGAATTCTGCAGAGATTAATAACCAAAAATACGGTCCTACAGTAGAATCAAACGGTAAAAAATATGCACAGATTTCGTTTGTAATTGGTCTTGACTGGGATCCTGCGACAGGACAGCGCAATGACGAGACTAATCCGTATTGGGAAGATAACTTTAAGCTATGTATGCTTGTTATTGAAAAGTTAGAGAAAAAAGTTCCGGGAATATGCAGACAAATTGATTTAAGACGCAATCCTTATAATCAAAACTATGCAGAAAACTCACTTCTTATTGAGGTGGGATTTGCCGGCAATCTATCAATAGAGGCTGATGCAACAGCAGAGATTTTAGGTGAAGTATTAAGTGATATTTACGGATAACTCCTTAGCATCATTGATTTATATTTAGAGAGGAAAATTTGATGGGCAATATTGATAACATAAGAAATTTTTGCATTATAGCACATATAGACCATGGCAAGTCAACTCTTGCAGACAGAATACTTGAAATAACAGGCGTTCTTACTCAAAGAGAAATGGAAAACCAAGTGCTTGATAATATGGACCTTGAGCGTGAACGTGGAATAACAATAAAAGCACAATCTGTTCGCTTAAACTATAAATCCAAAAACGGCAAGGATTATGTTTTTAACCTTATTGACACACCCGGACACGTAGACTTTAACTATGAAGTTTCACGTACACTGGCAGCGTGTGAAGGAGCCGTTCTTGTTGTTGATGCGGCACAAGGTGTTGAAGCACAGACACTTGCGAACGTTTATCTTGCAATTGACAATAATCTTGACGTAATACCTGTAATAAATAAAATTGACCTTCCTGCAGCACAGCCGGACGTAGTAAAAAAAGAAATTGAAGATATTATTGGACTTCCTGCAGAGGACGCACCTTTGATTTCGGCAAAAGCAGGAATAGGCATAGAAGATGTACTTGAAGCAATCGTTGAACAAATACCCTCTCCCAAAGGCGACATTAACGCACCCTTAAAAGCATTAATTTTCGATTCATATTACGATGCATATAAAGGCGTTATAATTTACGTTAGAGTTTTTGACGGCAAAATCAAAAGGGGAGACACCATAAAACTTATGTCCAGTAACAAAGAGTACGTTGTTACCGAAACGGGTTGGTTCAAGCCTGGTGTTTTGCAGCAAGCAGATATATTGCAAGCCGGTGAAGTTGGCTATATAGCAGCGGCAATAAAGAATATTTCCGACGCTACGGTAGGCGATACAGTAACTCTTGCCGATAACCCCACAAAAGAAGTACTTCCGGGATATAAGAAAGTACAGCCGATGGTTTTCTGCGGTGTTTATCCTGTTGATGGTGCTGACTATGAAGATTTGCGCGATGCATTAGGTAAATTGCAATTAAATGATGCATCATTGGTATTTGAGCCTGAAACTTCAAAGGCTTTGGGATTTGGATTCAGATGCGGTTTTCTCGGACTACTTCATCTTGAAATTATACAAGAGCGATTGTCAAGAGAATACAATCTTGACCTTATTACGACGACTCCGAGTGTTATATATAATATTTATAAAACTAACGGAGATGTTATAACGCTTGATAACCCTACGAATATGCCTAATCCAACAGAGATTGATTATATTGAAGAACCGATTGTTAAAGCATCTATTATGACACCTACTGAGTATGTAGGCAATATTATGGAACTCACAACAGAAAGACGCGGTGTCTTTATAAATATGGATTATATCGAAGACACGCGTGTTCTTATGACGTACGAGATACCTCTTAATGAAGTTATTTATGATTTCTTTGATGCTCTTAAATCACGTACAAGAGGTTATGCTTCACTGGACTATGAAATTTTAGGATATAAAAAATCAAATCTTGTAAAACTCGACATATACATGAACGGTGATATCGTTGATGCACTTTCTTTGATTGTTCATAATGATAAAGCTTATACAAGAGGCCGCAAAATGGCTGAAAAGCTTAAAGATACAATACCGAGGCATCAGTTTGAAATACCTATTCAAGCTTGTATTGGCGGTAAAATCATCGCTCGCGAGACTGTTAAAGCATATAGAAAAGACGTTCTTGCAAAATGTTACGGAGGAGACATATCAAGAAAGAAAAAGCTTCTTGAAAAACAAAAAGAAGGTAAAAAGAAAATGCGACAGTTTGGTAGCGTAGAAGTTCCTCAAGAAGCATTTTTGAGTGTCTTGAAACTTGATGAATAAATTAATGCTGTATTTATGAATTACGGATTATATTTTCATATACCTTTTTGCATGAAAAAATGTAGATATTGTGATTTCTTATCATTCACTTCCTTCGATTATTCATTGAGTGATAAGATAGCATATTTTCGTGCGCTTCTTGATGAATGGTATGTAAAATCAAATATGATTACAGAAGATGACGTCATTGACAGTATTTATTTTGGCGGCGGTACACCGAGCTTCGTAGAACCCGGCTATATTCAAACAATTTTGAAATTAATTACTGATGACAAAATAGTATCAGATGATGCAGAAATTACAATTGAAGTTAATCCAGGTACAATTACTGCCGAAAAACTTGAATGCTATCGCGAATACGGAGTAAACAGGATAAGCATTGGTATACAAAGCACTCAAAACAGGCTGCTTAAGTCTCTTGGCAGAATACATGATGCTGCTGACTGTGAAGAAGCTGTTAAATTAGCTGTAGCAGCGGGATTCCGTAATATCAACTGTGATTTGATTTTTGGTATACCTCAAGTAGAAGACGAGCCCGGGCAAACGTATGAAGAATTTGTTGAGGATCTTAATAATGTGCTTAATTGGGGTGCAAGGCACATATCGGCATACAGTTTAATTATCGAAGAAGGTACGCCCATGTGTAAGCTTTTTGAAGAAAAAAAGGCGTTTGAAATTAGCTCTGAGGTAGAACGTCGTATGTATCACGATATACCTAAATTTATTAAAGAGCACAGTATGAGAATGTATGAAATATCTAATTTTGCACGTATAGGCTGTGAAAGTAGGCATAATTTAAAATATTGGAAATGTTTACCCTATATCGGATTTGGTTTGGGAGCAGCTTCATATTATCCCGTCGACAGTACAGACAAGAATTCTGACTATATAAGAGAAACAAATACTCGTAAATTTGTTGATTATAATAACAAGTATTATTTAGGTGAAAAAGAGATAATCGACAAAGAA
>JAGAQK010000052.1 GCA_017622825.1 Clostridia bacterium
ATGCGGTGCTCATGGTCGTTGAGAATGCGGAACGCTTCGGACTGGCGCAACTTCACCAGTTAAGAGGCAGAGTGGGCAGGGGAAAGGCGCAGTCGTATTGTGTGCTGTTTTCTGAGAAAATTACAGAAAGAATGAAAATTATGGAGGAAATGTCGGACGGCTTTGAGCTGTCTGAGCAGGATTTGATATTGAGAGGTCCGGGAGATTTCTTTGGTGTGGAGCAGCACGGATTACCGCCTTTTAAAATCGCGAATTTGTATCAGGATATGGATTTGCTGCAGACTGCTACGGAGGCGGCTAATAAAATTTTGGAAAATAAGGAGAGATTTCGTGAATTTTTGGAATATATGCGCAAAAAATATCCGGACAGGATACAACTGTGATGTATTGCACCGAAAAATTTAGTGTAGTATAATTACAGGACAAGTACATAGGAGGAAAAATACATTGGGAAACGGCAAAAGACAAATTAATAAAAAGGGAAATACAAACAGTAATATCAAAAATAGTGATTCAAATAAAAAGAAAGGACCCGTAAAAGTAAAAGATGACAGCAAAGGCTCTGAAATAGCTGCGGTTGTGATGTTTTTCGCAGGCGTATTTATGCTCTTATCTCTTTTTGGAAAGACAGGTATAATAGGAAGAGTGCTGACGTCTGTGTTCTACGGACTTTTCGGTCGTGCAGTTGCCATAGTGGTATTGGTTGCTGTTTTCGTAATAGCGTGGAAAATTATACGTAAATCCAATGAAAACCGCGTGTTGGGAGTTAAAAATACTATGCTTTTTATAGCTTTTGTATTATTGCTTTCGGCACTTATACATACGTTGGGCAGCGATTATTCAAAAGAATATGCAGGTCTTAACTTTATTGACACCATGAGCGAATTATGGACAACGCAGCTCGGTGGAGTAATAGGCGGAGGCGTCAGTTGCCTGCTGCAAAAGTATTTGGCAAAGGCAGGGGCACTTGTCATATTGATACCTGCTTTGATAATTGTTGCAATACTGCTTTTCTCATTGTCTGTTATGAAGATTGCGGAGAAATCGGCAGGCGGAGCAAGAGCAGTGTCTGCGTGGTTCAAAGGTGTGAGAGGAAGATTTAAGGAATCAAAAAAAGGAAAAGAAGCTCCTACTTACGTAAAGCAAGAAAAAAGAAAAAAACGTCAAACACAGGTGTTCGATACGCGTGTAGAGGATGAAGAGATTGGAGAAGATCTTGATTCGAATTTGTCTGATATGGATGAAGTGTACGATATGAATTTTAATTACACAACGTCCACCGATAAGAAAAAACGCGGTAAAACGATAGAAAAAGACGATATTCGAAGAGAGGAAGACTTGGAGGCAATAAAGGCAGTATTGCCCGGTATGGAGGAAACTGTCGAAACGTTGCCGCCTGTAAATACGAAGGAAGAAATTAAAATTACAACGAGTAAGTTCGATACGATTTATGATGCGCCGCCATTTTCGCTTCTTGATACTGACGACAGTGCAGAAGATTTAAAGGAGGAACATAAGAGACAGGCTGCGAGAATTGCGCGCAAATTGGAAGAAACAGTAAAAAGCTTTGGCATAGAAGCTAAAGTAATAAATATTTCAAGAGGTGCGGCTGTAACGCAATATGAGCTGCAACCGCATTCCGGAGTAAAAGTGAGCCGTATAAAGAACCTTGCCGAGGATATTGCGATGAACCTTGCGGCGCCCGGAATCAGAATCGAAGCGCCCATACCTGGAAAAGCGGCTATCGGTATTGAAATACCGAACGAATCCGTGCATACAGTATATCTGCGTGACTTGGTTGAAACTGATGAGTTTCTCAATCATAAATCGAGTCTGGCATTTTGTCTTGGTGAGCAGATTTCAGGTAAGCCTATAATATCGGATATTGCAAAGATGCCGCACTTGTTGATAGCCGGTTCTACTGGTTCCGGTAAAAGTGTGTGCGTTAACTGCATGATTATGAGTATTTTATACAGGTCATCTCCCGATGACGTGAGGATGATTATGATTGACCCTAAGGTTGTTGAGCTTGGGGTGTATAACGGTACTCCTCATTTGCTTATACCTGTAGTCACAGAGCCTAAAAAGGCTGCTGCGGCACTGGCGTGGGCTGTACAGGAGATGGAGAACAGATATAAGCAGTTCGCTAAGTGCGGTATCAGGGATATTAAATCATATAATACCTTTGCTTATGAAAAAGGTATGGATAAAATGCCGCGGATTCTTATAATCATTGATGAGCTTGCGGATCTTATGCTTGTTGCAAAAGATTCTGTTGAAGATTCCATTAATCGTATTGCGGCAAAGGCCCGCGCTGCGGGAATACATCTTGTTGTTGCAACACAAAGACCTTCTGTTGACGTTGTTACAGGATTGATTAAAGCGAACATTCCGTCAAGAATTGCGTTTAAGGTTGCATCACAAATAGACTCCAGGACAATACTTGACTTTGCGGGAGCGGAAAAATTGAGAGGACAGGGAGATATGCTTTATCATCCTGTTGGAGCGCTTCATTCTACACGTGCACAGGGCGGCTTTGTTTCTGATGAGGAAATAGAGAACGTTGTAAGATATTTGCAGGCTACGTACGGAGAGGCGAAGTACGACAATAGTGTAAAAGAAGAAGTTGATAAAGCTAAAATACTTGAAAAGGGCAAGAAAGGCAGCGGCGGAGGCGGAGGTTCCGTAGGAGATGGTGACGTTGACGAACTTTTCTATGAGGCGTTGCAAATTGCGATTGACGTAAAGCAGATATCAGCATCGTTCTTGCAAAGAAAGCTTGGACTTGGATACAGCAGGGCTTCGAGGATAATCGACCAGCTTGAAGAAAAAGGGTATATAAGTGCAAGAGACGGCAACAATCCGAGACACGTTTTGATTGATGAGATGCCCGAAGATGCATAAAAAAACTTGACACGCAAACTAAGCGTGTTGTACAATGGTGTTTGTGTTAGAAGTATACGCATTTTTGTCATATATTAATGTTATATAATAAATGTCGTACTTTGAAAATTAAATTTATGGAAAGGGGAATTGTTCATTATGGAAGATATTGGACTATTTTTACTTGTAGTAATCCCCTTAATTTTTATAGCAGCAATCGGTTGTGTTCTTTGCTGGCGTATTGCGGGTAAAAAATCCTATTTGAGAGGATATGAAGCGCGTAAGGAAGAAGCAGAGGCAGTATTTGGAAGTGCAGAAGCAGAAGGTAAACGTATCGTCAGTGAAGCCGTTAAAGAAGGCGAGAACAAGAAGCGTGAGTGCTTACTTCAGGCAAAAGAGGAAATACACAAAAGCAGAATTGAGCTGGAACGGGAAATTAAGGACAGGCGCAATGAAATTCAGCGCAATGAAAGAAGATTAATACAAAAGGAAGACACTCTTGATAAGAAGCAGGAATTGCTCGAGCAGAAAGAAGAGCAGATTGCTGTAAGAATGACAGAAGTTGCCAAGAGTGAAGAAGCAGTAAAAGAAGCTTATGAAAAGCAGACGGCTGAGCTTGAAAGAGTTGCCGGCATGACAAAAGAAGAAGCAAAGACATTGCTCCTTGCAAATGTAGAAAGTGAGCTTCAAAGAGAAACAGTGGTTCTTATTAAGGACTACGAAGCTAAGTTGAAAGACGAAGCAAGAGAAAAAGCAAGAGAAATTATTGCGGGCGCTATTCAAAAATGCGCAGCAGACTACGTTTCTGAGGCTACGATTTCGGTTGTTGCGTTGCCTAATGACGACATGAAGGGCAGGATAATCGGACGTGAAGGAAGAAACATTCGAACATTGGAAACATTAACAGGCATTGACTTGATCATAGATGATACACCGGAGTCTGTAATTTTGTCGGGATACGATCCTGTAAGACGTGAAGTTGCACGTATTGCATTGGAAAAACTGATAATTGACGGACGTATTCATCCGGCTCGTATAGAAGAAATGGTTGAAAAAGCTAAAAAAGAGGTTGAGCACGTTATTAAGCAGGAGGGCGAGAATGCTACTTATGAGACAGGCGTTTACGGTTTGCATCCTGAGATTATTAAATTGCTTGGCCGCTTGAAATACAGAACGAGTTACGGACAGAGTGTTCTTATTCACTCTATTGAGGTATCTCGACTCGCAGGAATTATGGCAGCAGAGCTTGGTGTTGACGTGGCACTGGCTAAGCGTGCCGGTTTGGTACACGATATCGGTAAGGCTGTAGACTTTGAGATGGAGGGCTCACATATCGAGATCGGTGCTGATATAGCGAGAAAGTATAAAGAGTCACCTGTTGTAATCAACTCTATCATGGCGCACCACGGCGACGTTGAACCTGAGTCAATCATTGCCGTACTTGTACAGGCGGCGGATTCGATATCTGCAGCAAGACCGGGTGCAAGACGCGAGACTCTTGAGTCATACATTAAGAGACTTGAAAAGCTTGAGGAGATTGCGAATTCATTTGAGGGTGTTGAGAAAACTTATGCTATCCAGGCTGGTCGTGAAGTTCGTATTATGGTTAAGCCTGATGCGATTTCAGATGATGAGATGGTGCTTAAGTCACGTGAGATAGTTAAGAAGATCGAAGAAGAGATGGAATATCCCGGACAGATTAAAGTAACTATGATTCGTGAAACAAGAGCGGTGGATTACGCTAAATAATTTTACAAAAATTGGGGCTGTATAGACAGCCTCTTTTTTTTACTGAAGAAATAAATGAAAGCAGGAGAATATTGTGAGTAATATTAATATTTTATTCGTGGGGGATGTGTTTGGCAGGACAGGAAGAGAAGTTCTCAGCCAAAATCTACCCGAAATATTAAAAGAATATAATATAGACCATTGTATCGTTAACGGCGAAAATGCCGCTCACGGTAAGGGTCTATCAATGCAATGTGCAGACGAAATATTTGCGGCCGGTGCTGATTGCATTACTATGGGCAATCATACGTGGGATAATAATGATATTTATCAATTTATTGATGATTATGCTGTAATAAGACCCGTTAATTTTGCAGAAGGACTTCCCGGTAAAGGGTATTATGTAATAGATGGTCCGTGTCCGGTAGGTGTACTCAGTGTGCAGGGACGCGTATATATGGAACCTTGTGATAATCCTTTTGAATCAGCTTATAACGCTGTAATGAATTTAAGAAGCGAGGCTTCCGTAATAATTGTAGATTTCCATGCGGAAGCCACTGCAGAAAAAGCGGCACTGGCGTACTATCTTGACGGGCTCGTAACGGCAGTTGTGGGAACGCACACGCACGTGCAGACGGCGGACGAACGGATATTAGAACAGGGCACCGCCTTTATATCGGATGTGGGAATGACAGGACCCCACAACGGCATAATCGGCATGGACAGGACAGCGGTTATAAATAAATTTGTAAGATGTATACCGCAGAAGTTTAGACCTGCGGAGGGCAAAGGTAAATTGCACGCTGTCGTTATAAAAGCAGACACCGAAACAGGCAGGGCAGAAGAAATAAAAAGAATAAGCCTTGATTATTAAATCGGGAAATAAAACGCGTATCAGGCGTGAACGTGAAAAATTTTTAATAGAAGAAAACCCCTTTATACAGCAAAAATATGATGTTGCCAGTTATTTCCAATTTGGGAAATAATAGATTTTAGAAATTTTTACATATAGAATAATAGGCACAAAATATATTTTTTAGGAGGATTTTTCTATGGACGTATTAAAAGTTTCATCAAAATCAAACCCATCTTCGGTAGCATCGGCGCTTGCTTCTGTTGTTAAGGAAGAAGGTGGAGCAGAGCTTCAGGCAATCGGAGCAGGAGCGGTAAACCAAACGATTAAAGCAATTGCTATTGCAAGAGGATATTTGGCAATCAGCGGCAAGGACATTGTATGCATTCCGGCATTTTCTGACGTGTACATTAACGGAATGGAGCGTACGGCTCTCAGGTTTGTTGTAGAAAGTACAGATTTAGGGTTCGCAATGTAAATTTGTTGTTGACAGTAAAAATATATGTGATAAAGTTGCATTGAGACTGTATTTATGGGAGACTATATTGAAAGCGGCAAGAAGATTTTTATTGTTA
>JAGAQK010000053.1 GCA_017622825.1 Clostridia bacterium
CGCTCTTAGCGCTGCCGTATGTTGAATATGAAAGCATAGCAACGATAGGATCTTCCTGAACGAGTTGCTTGAAGGATTTAGCTGACTCTATAGCGATATCTGCAAGTCCCTCAGAAGAAGGATTCTCAACGAGTCCGCTGTCTGCGTATACGAAAATACCGTTAGCGCCATACTCACAGTTAGGCACTACCATTACGAAAAATGCTGAAACCATGCTTGTGCCGGGTTTTGTTTTAAGAATTTGAAGTGAAGGTCTTACTGTATCTGCTGTTGAATGTGCAGCACCGGAAACCATACCGTCAGCCTCGCCCATTTTAACCATCATTGTAGCGAAGTATACATAATCCTTCATTATAGCTTCTGCTTTCTCAGGTGTCATTCCTTTAGCTTTTCTGAGCTCATAGAAAGCATTAACGTACTCATCGAATTTCTCATATGTAGCAGGGTTAACGATTCTGCATTTTGAAATATCAAGTCCTGCAGCCAATTCGCTTATTTTGTCAGGGTCGCCAACCAAAATAATATTTGCAATTCCTCTTTCCTGTACCATAGCCGCAGCTTTTATTGTACGGATATCTTCACTCTCGGGAAGAACAATTGTCTTAATGTCTTTCTTTGCTCTTTCACAAATTTGTTCCAAAAAATTCATTTCAAAAAACGCCACCTTATCTTAGTTATATTTTTATTCAAAAACGCTGTGGACAAAACGCCCACAGCTCATTGTACATCTTTCACTGTTTTAAATCAAGTGCGAATTATGTAATTTTTGACATTTTCAAGGCCTTTTTGTATTGCCTGCAGCGGTTCTTCCGTACCTTCAAATTCTACGGAAATATACCCGTCATACCCTGCTTCCATCAATATTTTTATGCATTCTTCTGCATTTACAATACCCTCTCCCACTATCGTTCCGCGCAAGAAGTTCTCGCGACTTCTCGTAGCAAAATAATTCGACGGAACGCCCTGCGCACACTCCGCTGAAGTCTTACGTTTAAAATCCTTGGCATGTACATAAATTGCGTAAGGAGAAACGTTTTTAACTGCCGAAACATTTTCTTCATCTGCACACGCAAAATTACCTATGTCACAAAGCAATCCAAAATTCTTATGGTTTACTGCTTTATACAGAGCCACCATTCTGTCACTGTCTTGCATAAAATGCCCGTGATTTTCGACCATTGTGCGTACGCCTTTTGTTGATGCGTACTCCGTTATCTCGCGGCATCTATCTGCCAAAATCGCCAGAACTTCATCAAAACTCTTGCCCTCAGGCCATGCCCACGCCGCGTCATGTCTCATTACTTTTACACCTAGAAGAGCTGCCGTGTCCACTTCTTTTTTAACTCTTTCCACTTCGCCGTCTTTCAAAAGGTCTGCACCTACCGTATAGCACGCTATTTCAAGACCTTCGCGCGCCGCAGCTTCTTTGAGCTTCTGTACATATTCTACAGGATTCGCTTCGTTTCCCGCCAGTCCCACGAATTCAATCGCATCAAATCCCATTTTTTTAGCGCAGCTTATCATTTCAAATTGTGTATATTCACTGCCGTCTTCATGTCTTGCTTTAGCAAAGCTATAAGTGTTTACTGATGTTTTCATTGTCGTTACCTTCTTTGTTTTTTTTGTAATTATATATCTTCACGCCATTTCACGCAACATATATATAACAGTATCGATGTCTTCTTTTGTATTCAGATGATTCATGCTAAACCTCACAGTGCCACCGCAATTTTCGGTATCAAGCGTTTTATGTGCAAGCGGCGCACAGTGGTAGCCGGCTCTTACGCAAATGCCGTTTTTCGCAAGCAATCCCGCCACCTCTGCAGGGTCCTTTCCTTTCACGTTCAGCGATATTATGCCGGTGTTGGGCTTTTCTTTACCTACGGAAATCCCGCCGTACACGTCAAGTTTCGGCATTTTTTTCGCTTCGTCATAAAAATATTGCCGAAGCGCCGTGTGCATCTCGCACATTTTTTCTATGCCTATTCTTGTGACGTACGATACACCTGCGCCGAGCGCTGATATTCCGTGTGTGTTTACTGTGCCGGCCTCAAAACAATCAGGTAATTCGTCGGGTTGCTTGAGCGAGAAGCTATGACTGCCTGTGCCGCCTGACAAAAGGGGCTTTATCCGTACATTTGGGCCGACGTAAATGCCGCCTATGCCCTGTAGTCCAAAAAGACCTTTATGACCTGTAAAACAGAGTACGTCAATATTCATTTTTTGCACGTCTATAGGGATTATGCCGGCCGTTTGGGCACAGTCTACTATGAACAGTACGCCTTTCTTTCGGCAAATTTCACCAATTTTCGATATATCATATACTTCTCCCGTTACGTTTGATGCATGTGTCATTATGACTGCTCCGGTGAGCTCTGTTATTGCTTTTTTTATCTTGTCAGGCTCTATTGTACCCGTTTTCGTGGCTTCCACTATGTGGTAGCATCCTCTTGTAACCGTGGGTCTTAGCACTGAATTATGTTCCATTGCTGTTGTTACAATCTGTCCGTAACATAAATTCACTGCGATATTAAGTGCGTGTGTAGCGTTATGTGTGAACGCTATTCGCATGCTGTCTTCTACGTTAAATAGGTGCGCCAATTTTCGTCTTACTTCGTCTAATTTAAGCGACGACCAAAGTGCGTGACTGTGTGTTCCCCTGCCGGGATTACCTGCATTATCCAGTGCTTCAATCACTGCTTCTTTTACTGTTTGCGGCTTTGGCCAGCTTGTTGCCGCGTTATCCATATATATCATAAAATTAAAAGCCTTCCGTTTTCATATATTATCATATTTTAATATATGAAACAGAAGGCTTCGTTGCTCAATAATTGATAGTGAAGCTTAGCAATTTACGCAATTACCATAAAGCATTATTCGAATCTCGCTTATACTTGCTATGTCTTTGCTTGAGGCGCTGTTACCTATCTCTCTTATCATTTCTTTTGTATCTACGTGGCTGTCATAAAAACCGTCAAGGTCGTAAACTCTGCCGCATTTCGTACACGTGAAATGGCCGTGGGGCTTAATGTTGCCGTCGTAACGCTCAGGTCCATAGCCTGACGATATTTTCATTATTATGCCGTCTGTGCTGAGGTCTGACAGATTTCTGTAAACCGTGCCAAGACTGTAATTTGGTATAACAGCCCTCAAGCTGAAATACAATTCTTCTGCCGTAGGATGATCTTTTCTTCCTCGCAACTCTGTTAAAAGCGCTTCGCGCTGTCTACTGTACTTTCTCATTTCAATCCGCCTCCTTTGAGGTATTGATAACAATAACGATAATTATTATCAAATTTATTATACTTGTTTCCGATTGAAATGTCAACAGATACGGTTTCTTTTTTAATCAATTGTTCCTATTCGGCTGAATGGCCACACTCTGAGCAGCAGTTTTCCTACTATCTGATCGTTATCTATGCAACCTACGGAAGTGTTTCGCGAATCAACTGATGTTTTTCGTTGGTCTCCCATTACGAAATATTTGTTCTCCGGCACCTGATATGGTAACTCTATGTTACATGCGCCAATCGCTTTTTCTTCTATATACGGCTCGTCAAGCAACTCACCGTCTACATAAACGTTACCTTCTTCATCTATATCTACCCATTGTCCCGGACCTGCAATAAATCGCTTTACAAGCAGTTTGTTACCAACGTAAAACGCCACTAAGTCTGATTTTTCAAAATCCGTTGTCTTAAAAGCTATAACTATCTCGTTTTCGGTGAGTGTCGGCTCCATCGACGTACCGTAAATCTGCAAAATCGGCAGAAATATAGTTGCCACGAGCACGGCGCACGCCGCCGAAATCAACAATACGTAAACAGTACTTCTAAGCACCCTGCCGTATTGCTTCTTATGTCTGATATTTCGCAATTCCTGCTTTAGCTGATCAACACTCGGCAAATTCTTGTTTTCTTTATCGTCGCTTCCCTCTTGAGCTTCCTCTTGAGCTTCGTCTTGTGCTTCGTCTTGTGCTTCGTCTTCTACATCAGCATTTTCTTCTGCAACTATGCCTTCGTCGCTTACTTCTTCGATATTATTTTCTGCAATCTCTGTTTTTTCAACATTTTCAATATCTGCAGCCTCAAAAGAATCATCGGCTGCGTTGCGTGAAGCAAGCTCCGTATTATCAGCAAGCTCTATCTTTACACCTTTATATACTACCGTTTTGCGGTGAATCTTTTTTGGATCATTACGCTCCTCATTATTCATCCTTTAATTCTCCTTCGTCTGCCATTTGGCGAACACTTTCCAAATACTGTTTTGCAGCCTCGTCCGCTGCTTCAAAAATTTTGTTCAAGCCTACCGCGGCCTCTGCTATAGAGCCCGCTTTTTTGAGAATAATACGTTTGTCTTTTAGCTCCTGCTGAGCCTTTTCCAGCTCCATTCTAAGCTGCTCGTTTTCTTCCATCTGCGAAATAAGCAACTCCAATAACTCTGAACGACTTAACCTTCTCAATTCCTTATCAGTCATATTACCCCATCCTTAAACAAAATGCACACCGTTCCTCTATTCTGTATTTTAGCACAATTATTATTCATGCGCAACACAAACTGCGCTGTTCACTTTTTTATACTTTATGGTCATCACGAAGCTGTGACAGCATATTTTTTACAGTTTTGAGGTCCTGCCACATAACGAGCTTCTTTTTCTCATCACGAAGCAGCGCCGCAGGATGATACGTTGCCGTAAAATGCGTACCTTTGCGTTCCGTCCACGTACCGCGCACCGACGAAACTTTGCAGTCTGGCCCAAGCAATGCGGTTGACGCCACGCTACCTAAGCATACGACGATTTTCGGGCGAATAAGACGAAACTGCTCACGCAGGTAAGGCATGCACGCCGCTATTTCATCGCTTAAAGGGGTGCGATTTTCAGGCGGTCGGCATTTTATAACATTGGCAATATAGTAATCTTCGGGTGCGAAATCAAGAGACTCCAAAGCAAGGTCAAGAAGCTTGCCGGCCTGACCTACAAAAGGGAGACCGGTTTCGTCCTCTTTCGCCCCGGGACCTTCGCCCACAAACAAAATCGGCGCGCATACGTCGCCTCTACCAAGCACGACGTTGTGCCTGGTCTGCGATAATCCGCACCGATTACAATTATTACAACAAACAGAAAGTTCTTCCCAATTCATATATCAGCCCATGCACTTTACAAGAACAGCTTTCTGTACATGGAGACGATTCTCTGCTTCATCAAAAATCTCTGCTGCGTGTTCTTCGAACACTTTCGCTGTGATTTCTTCGCCTCTGTGTGCAGGCAGACAGTGTTGTACCATAGCACCTTTCTTTGCAACGGCCATAACTTCATCGTTTATTTGGTAATTTACAAAAATTTTCTTTCTTTCGGCAGCCTCGGCTTCTTGTCCCATTGATGCCCATACATCAGTATAAAGCACGTCTGCATCTTTTGCAGCAGCCAAGATATCCTCTGTACATTCAAACTCACCGTTTTCGGCAGCCCATTTCATAATCTCGCTATCCGGTTCATATCCTTTAGGGCAAGCGATGCTCACTTTCATTCCCATCTTAATGCCGCCAACAATCAAAGAATTTGCCATGTTGTTGCCATCTCCTATATAGGTGAGCTTATTTCCCTGTATAGCGCCTTTATACTCACGAATTGTCATCAAATCCGCCAAAACCTGGCAAGGATGGCAATAATCCGTAAGACCGTTAATAATCGGAATAGAGCCATATTCCGCTAATTTTTCTACTTCTTCTTGCTTATATGTTCTTATCATAATACCATCAAGATAGCGCGACAGTACTCTTGCAGTGTCCTCAACAGGCTCTCCTCTACCAATCTGCAAATCATTTGAGCTCAAAAACAATGCCTGACCACCCAAATCATACATACCTACCTCAAACGAAACTCTCGTTCTCGTAGATGACTTTTGGAAAATCATTCCCAAAGACTTTCCCGCAAGGCGCTTATGCTCTATGCCATGCTTCTTCTCATATTTTAATTGATCAGCCATATTTAATATGCTGCAAATTTCCTCTCTGCTCAAATCCTGTAATTTTAATAAATGTTTCATTTACCTATTACCTCCTTTAATACTTTAATTGCCGCCTTCAAATCTTCCATTGTAATATTAAGCGGTGGCAACAATCTTACCTTTGTTTTGGCACTCAAAACGAGCACGCCTCGCTCCATAGCTTCCTTTATGATATCGCCTGCCGGACGCTCTGTCTCGATTCCAAGCATAAGTCCCATTCCCGTTACAGCCTTAACACCTTTTGCTCCGCTAAGCTCCGATACAATGAACTCACTCTTTTCATTGACTTCTGCAAGCAATTTGTCGTCAATTCTCGACATAATACTGTAAGCACCTGCACAACATACAGGGTTGCCGCCAAAAGTCGAACCGTGAGTTCCCGGCGTGAACACATCGTTCATTTTCTCGCCCAACATACATACGCCCAACGGAAGGCCTCCGCCGATTCCTTTTGCCGTCGTTACAACATCAGGCTGTATGCCGTAATTCATATATCCGTAAAGCTTTCCCGTTCTGCCGTTTCCGGTTTGCACTTCATCAACTATTACAAGAATATCCTTTTCTTTTGCAATTCTGTCAATTTCTGCCACAAAATCATTTGAAAGTCTATACACTCCGCCTTCACCCTGAACTACTTCAAACATGATGCCGCAGCAGTTATTTTCTTTTACAAGACGGTTAAGTTCTTCCTTATTATCTGCCTCACAATACACAAAGCCCTCCGTAAACGGACCGAATTTCGTATGGAAGGTATCTTGTCCTGTAGCAGCAAGTGTTGTTATCGTTCTGCCGTGGAAACTGTTCTTCAAAGTAATTATCGTACTTCTGCCCTCGCCGTACTTAGTATACGAGTAAAGTCTTGCCGCTTTTATAGCGCACTCGTTTGCTTCTGCACCTGAGTTACCGAAAAAAACCTTTTTCATACCGGTTTTCTCACAAAGAAGCTCAGCAAGCTTCGCACAAGGCTCAGTATAATATAAATTCGAAGTATGCTGCAGTTTGCC
Source organism: Clostridia bacterium (assembly GCA_017622825.1). Classification (GTDB taxonomy): domain Bacteria; phylum Bacillota; class Clostridia; order UBA1212; family UBA1255; genus Egerieisoma. The sequence continues at coordinate 7,013 of JAGAQK010000053.1, forward strand.
TATTTGCTCTGTTACAGCCTTTTTCCATTCATCATCTGCTATACCAAATGCATTTACAGCAATTCCGCTACCCAAATCTATATATTCTTTGCCATCAACGTCTTTAAGGCGTGAACCTTTTCCTTCAGTAAACGCCACAGGAAATCTGCCGTACGTATGGGCAATAAATTCTTTATCTGTACTAAAAATATCTTTCATTTCCATCCGTCCTTTTTGTTTTCATCAAACCTCGGAGAACATTGTTCCTATTCCTTCGTCGGTAAGTGTCTCAATAAGTATAGAGTGTGGCACTCTGCCATCTATTATAAATACTTTATTAACGCCTTGTCTTATTGCTTCTATGCAACATTCTACTTTAGGTATCATTCCTCCGGAAATCACGCCGTCTCTTACAAGAGTTGGTGCTTCGCTTACTTCTATTTTTGAGATAAGTGAGCTCGGATCGTCTTTATCTCTCAAAATACCGCTTATATCAGTCATTGATATAAGGCTCTCTGCTTTGAGTTTGCCGGCAATACCTGCCGCCGCGGTGTCAGCATTAATATTATAAACGTTTCCCTCTTTATCACATCCAACTGTGGAAATTACAGGGATATATCCCTTTTCAAGAACATCATTAATAATATCAACATTAATATTTGTGATTTCTCCCACAAATCCCAATTCAGGATTTTTCTGTGTCGCCTCAATCATATGTCCATCGGCACCGCTAAGACCAATTGCCTTGCCTCCTGTATTTTGCAAAAGATTTACAAGGCTTTTATTTACTTTACCTGCCAAAACCATTTGCACAATATCAGCCGTCTCTGCGTCTGTCACTCTGAGTCCGTTAACAAACTCAGACTTTTTGCCGATTTTTGTAAGCATATCGCTTATTTCCGGTCCGCCGCCGTGTACAAGCACCACTTTAACGCCTATGAGTGACAGTAAAACTATGTCTCCCATTACTGCTTTTTTTAAATCCTCATTTATCATGGCATTGCCGCCGTATTTTACTACGATTATTTTATTGTAATACTTTTGAATATACGGCAGTGCTCTGATTAAGACTTCTGCACGCTGTGCGTTTGTTAAGTTCATTTGTTTTTCCTCTTTCATTATTATGTTCTGTAATCTCCGTTTATTTTTACATAATCATACGTCAAGTCGCAGCCCCATGCTGTTGCCTCTGCCTCTCCGTCGTTGAGTGCTATCAATATATCTATCTCACTTTCAAGCAACACTTCTTTTGCTTTTTCTTCTGAAAATGGTATACCCGCACCGTTTTTACACACCGGCAGTTCTCCTTTGACTGATTTAAACGCTACGTCAATTTTATTAATATCTACCTCAGCTCCGCTGTAGCCTATTGCGCAAAGTACACGACCCCAGTTTGCATCCGCTCCGAACATTGCTGCTTTTAAAAGTGAAGAACAAATTACTGATTTTGCTAC
>JAGAQK010000054.1 GCA_017622825.1 Clostridia bacterium
AGCACAGACGGAGGAAAGTGAATTTAACGATATTTACTCATTGGATGTTATTGTCATACCTACAAACAGACCTGTAGCGAGAATTGATCATCCCGACGTTGTGTATAAAACAGTAAATGGTAAATACAATGCATTGATAAATGACGTAAGAGAAGCCCATGAGAAGGGTCAGCCGGTGCTTATAGGTACTGTATCTATTGAAAAATCAGAGTATTTAAGCAAGCTGCTTAACAGAAATGGCATAAAACATAATGTACTTAATGCAAAGAACCATGAGCGTGAGGCGGAAATCGTTGCGCAGGCAGGTAAATTCGGTGCCGTAACAATCGCGACAAATATGGCGGGCCGTGGTACCGATATTGTACTTGGTGGTAACAGCGAATATATGGCAAAGCAGGAAATGAGAAAACAGGGATATGATGATATGCTTATAGCTATGGCAGACAGCTTCGCTGATACAGAAGACGAGATTATCCTGTCAGCGCGTAAGCTTTACAGATCTCTTGTTGAGGAATATTCAAAGACAACAAAGGAAGAACGTGAGAAAGTAAAAGAAGCCGGCGGCTTGTTTATAATGGGTACAGAGCGCCATGAATCACGAAGAATTGATAATCAGTTGAGAGGACGTGCCGGCAGACAGGGAGATCCCGGTATGTCGAGATTCTATATATCCCTTGAAGATGATCTTATGAGATTGTTTGGCGGTGAGAGAATAGAGGCAATGATGAGTCGCCTTGGTGAAGATTTTGCACTTGAAAACAGTATTCTTTCGGGAGCTATAGAAAATGCACAGAGAAAGGTTGAAGGCAGAAACTTTGAGACTCGTAAACATGTTTTGCAATATGATGACGTTATGAATCAGCAAAGAGAAATCATTTATGCGCAGAGAAAACGCGTTCTCGATGGCGAAAACATGAAGGAGCAGTTTGCTTCAATGATTAAGAACAGAATTGAAGAAACGGTTGAGTTCTATTGTAATAAAGACATACCGGCGACTGAGTGGGATCTTGCACCTATAAAAAATGATCTTGTAGGTATTGTTTCAGCAGAAATTGTAGATTCGTTTGAAGAAAATAGAAAAGGTCTTAAACCTGAGGATATAAGCGCTGCTCTTATTGAGGATACTCAGAAACGCTATGAAGCAAAAGAAGCGGAGCTTGGCAGCGAGATTATGAGAGAGGCTGAACGCGTTGTTATGCTTATGTCTGTTGACGAAAATTGGATGACACATATAGATGCAATAGACCAGTTGAAATACGGAGTTGGCTTGCAGGCTTATGGCCATAGAGATCCTGTTGTTGAGTATAAATTCCAGGCGTTCAATATGTTTGAGGATATGAACAAGACAATACAAGACCAAGCAGTGCGAGGGATTTTCAGCATACAGGTTAAACGAGGCGATAAGATAGAAAGACAAGCTGTTGCCGGTCCGGGAAAAGAAGGTTTTGCAGGAGATGGTAGCGGTGAAGCTCGTAAGCCGAAAGAGTCAAAGCCAAAACCTCAAAGTTATACGAGACAAGGTGCTAAGGTAGGAAGAAACGATCCTTGTCCTTGCGGTAGCGGTAAAAAATATAAGAATTGCTGCGGGGAATAAGATTTTTTATAAGTAGATTAAACTAAATTGGGTTAAGTTAAGTGGTGTAATGAAGCATGATTGACGTAATAAAAGAAGTAAGCGTATTTAAACCTATAGATTTAACGCGAATTCCTGAAATATACAAACCTGCAACGGAACAAATGAGGAACGCCTTTATTTTGTATAATAAGGCGCTTCATGAAGTTCACTTGGGTCGTGAAGATGTTGCTAAAAATTATCTTCGTAAAGCCGTAACTATTTTTCCTGATTTTTATGATGCAGTAATGGTATTGGGAATACTTGTTTTTGCTAACGGAGACAGGATAGGTGCTGTTCGTATATTCAACTCTGTAAAGAACAGTGAAATAAGAACCGTGTCAATAGGAATACTTGACCATTTGGTTGAAGAAGCAGAACGTCCGGCAACAGTAAGAAATTCCGTAAAGAATAAAAATCATTCTTCGCAGGACAATAAAAAATTGGCAAATGTAATGAGTGGCGTCGACCGACAAGATAACCAAGAAACCGTTCATAGAGAAGCGAAATATAGCAAAGGGCAGGTTTTTGAAAGAAGTAGTGGGTATTACGAACCTCAACCGCAAAAAAACAACAACGAAGTGCCACGCAAAAAATTTATAGGGTATAACAGAACGCAAACTCAACAAGATAATTCTGAAATACAGCAAATACAAACACAAAGAAAAACGGTGCGCCAAATGCAGCCGGAAGAAGCAGTTGCTTTTAAGAACCAAGCAAAAGATATACATGATGTACGCCTTTTGAATAAATATTTATTGGTTATTGTTGGTGTTTTAATAGCATTTGCAATATTATTGTCTACTTTGCTGATCAATAAGACGTCTGATTTGCGTAGACTTGAGAATAAATTAAAAAAAGAAAATGTAGCTGTCTTTGTTGACATCAACGATGAATTAGAGGAGGAACAAAATGGAAAAATTAAGAACATTTAATCGTAAATTTTTGTCTTTTGTACTGTGCTTGGCAATGTTGGCAAGCCTTTATACAGGCGGAAGTGTTATTTCGGATGCAGCAGTGCCCACGGTTACGGTAATATCAGGCTCAGACTATCAACCTTCGAGTAGTACACAGCCATTTAATTACTGTTCTGATGTAATGAAAGGCTTAAAAAATGCCGGTGTTGACCCTTATGGAGTGTTGATGTGCGGAGATTATTCGGGCGGATTCAGTACGACTGCTTCAGAAGAAGGTATCGCAGACATAAAATCGCTTATAAGTGAAAATTTTGGCACTGTTAATCAGATGATTTTTTCCCAGGGAAATCACGATCCTGCGGCTACAAAGGGACTTACGCCTTCCGGAGCACATGATACGCAGTACTACGGTGTTTATGTGCTTAATGATGATGATTACGGTTGGTTTAACGGAGATTCGACATCTATGGATGGTATGGATGGTCATGTTTCTACGATAAAGAGAGAAGCCGAAGAAATGCGGTCTTATTTTGCTCAAAAAGCAAGCGAGGGATACGATAAGCCGATTTTTATAACTGCCCATATACCTCTTCACAATTCTTTTCGAACAAGAACATATAAAGATGGTCAGTATGCGCTGTATTTTGTTGATGTGTTAAACGAAGCCGGTGCAGCAGGACTTAATATTATTTACCTTTACGGTCATAATCACTCCGGTCCTTCCGATGATTATATAGGAGGAGGCTCTGTTTATTTATCAAGAGGAGATACAATGTTTGTGTCGCAGTTAGGCAATGTTGCAGCAACACCTGTTCAAGTACCTTTGAATTTTACATATATGAATGCCGGATATGTGGGATATTGTGCCAACTCTAATCCCGGAGGAAATGTATTAAATATGGCGGTATTTGAGATTACAGGCGATCAGGTTGTGGTTAAGCGTTGTGGCGCAAATGGATTTGTGAATGTTGGGGCACAGTGCTCTTGGTGGTCAAGCGTGGAAAATGCATCTACATACGGTACTACTGACGCATATTTGAAACCGGCAACCGGAAAAACAGAAAATCTCTCTGCTAACTACAATGGCTGGAATATGGTTAATACATACAAGTATTCTACAGAGTATGTTTTGGTACCGTCGTTAAGCTCCGGTGGAACTTATGTTATTGCAGACGGGAATAAGACGGGTTCGGCGTTGGCAGTTCAGTATGCAACCGGAAATACAGGCACAAAAAATGTGACGGTAAATGAAGGGGAAGGAATAGTAACCTTGTCCGGTGTTTCGTCTGATATTGAGTGGGTATGGACTTTGATAGAAGGAAGCTATGGTACATTTAAGGGTAGTGGGGGAAGATATTTACAAATTGAAAATCAAACAAATGGTACTCTTAGAACATCTAGCGATTATTTGCAGACTGAGAATGGTATAAGATATAGTATGTGGAGAATGTCGAGCTCGGCTTCAAACGGAATGTATGCATACGTGTATGGTGAGTCGTATTCCGGTACGGACGGTAGATCTTATTTACGTAGTAACGGCACATCATTTGTTAGTAGAAATTATGGCGATTTAGCTTTGACTTCCACAAAACCGGTATATGTATATCAAAAAACAAATTTACCGATCACAACAACGTATTGGGTAAAGGTTGAGGGTGTCACTGATTACAGTGACAAGCCGCTTTATTATACATCATGGGCTGATATTGAGACTATGATTCGCTCCAAACTTGTTGTTACGGTAAAAGACAGTACGGGTACACATGCTACAACGGATTATACGTTGGGGGATGTGACTTTGTCAGAAAAAGGATATACTATAGTTCCTGTTATGTATAAAAATGAAGCTGTGGGCGGTGTTACCGTTTATGTTGATAATGATGCATCTCTCGATATGCTCAAAAAATTGACATATAATGAGGATTATTATGTAAGTGCTTACGGTGATTTGAAGGCTGCTTTTGGAGAAAAGCCCGAAGAATTATGGCCGCATTTTATTACCTTCGGTGTAAAAGAAGGACGTAGAGCAAATTCTATATTTGATCTGAAATATTATGTAGCAAATAATAATCACGTTAAGGAAATGTTTGGTAATAATTATTTGGCGGCAATGGAATATTATATTAACATTGGATACAAAGAACCTTGCTATACTGCACAGGCATGCGACTTGGGTGATAGTTTTTATGCGAAAATAGGTACTGCTTTGGGGTGCGATACAATGCTTTCATTTAACGAGTCAAATGTTGAAATGGTTACAAATCAAACAATTGCAGAGCAAGAATGGCAGTTTTTACGTCAATCCGACGGAACATATGAAATAATAAATCGAAAAAACGGTTTGGCTCTGACTGTTACAGGAAATAAAATAGAATCCGGTACCAATGTAATATTAGCAGAAAATACACATATGAATGGTCAGCGTTGGTTTATTTACCAAGATGGTGATTATTACACGTTAAGACCTTTATGCTCTGCGGAATGCGTACTTGATATATTTGGTGCTATTACTACGAGTGGCGCAAATGTGCATATTTACACAACAAACAGAACTAATGCTCAAAAATTTACAATTGAAATGAGTGAATATGTTGACTTTGATAAGCCGGAGAACATAGGATCAGACTTTGTGGGAAGTATCAATATTAAACAATCCGGTGTCAGCGTTGCAACTTCAGGTGTTAACATTGAGCTTGTAACTACGGATGAAGACAGCACTGCTCAAAAATATTTCTTTATACACCAAGCAGATGGTAGTTATAAAATTGTAAATGTTAAAAGCAGATATGTATTGGGAACTGATATTGCTGAAGCAGGGGCTAACGTGGTGATTTCCGTAGAAAATAGCGAAATGGAAGTTGCTTCTTGGTTCATATACAATAAAAACGGCAAATACATTTTAGAGGCGGCAGGAACTGAAAAATTAGTGCTTACGGTGAAAGACGGTCAATTGAATGTCGGAGCC
>JAGAQK010000055.1 GCA_017622825.1 Clostridia bacterium
TGTAAAGCTTGGAGAAAAAGACGAAAGGTATGATAGCTACGGTCACAAAATTGAAAGACCGACAGTTAAACCGCCCGAAAGAACGACCGTGAGACAGCCTGTGAAGCAGACTGAAAGGCAGTTTACGCCTGAAACAAAGAAGATGCCTGCAACGCGAACTGCTGACAGGAGGCCGGTGCGAGAAACGGGGGAGCGCCCTGCAAGGGAATCTGACAGGCATACGGCAAAAGAAGAAAATAAAAAGAAGCTTTATTCAAGTATTCCTGCAAAGGATGAAGCTCCGCATGAGAGACGTATACGTGAAAGAGCTCCAAAAAGGAGAAAACATATATTCAACGCAGTAAAAGTTGTGATGATACTCTTGCTTATAACGGGTGTTGTGTGTATGTTTGTGTTTGGTTTTGGAGATAAAAAGAGCGATTTGGAAAAAGCTTTTCTCAAGACAGGTACTATAGAGAATATATACAACGTTAAAGCGCAGATAATGAGAGATGAATACGGGATTACAGCAGGATTCACAGGTAAAATGATACCGACTGTAAATGACGGAGACAGGGTTGCAGCCGGAGCAAAAATAGGATATATAGTAAAGCCTGAGTATGAGAATGAATTGGAAAAACTCAGACAAACAGATAGTAAAATACAGGCTGCGCAGAACGCGTCCTCATACGTTGAAAGTCAGCATATTGAGCTTGGCCCGATAAACGAGCAGATAAATGTATTGACGGATAAGCTTTCTGCAGTATCAGCATCTTCGTCAAATCTCTCGCAATACAGTAACATCATAAAAGAATTGAACCTTCTTTTTGATACGAAACACGGCATAATGATGAACGCCGCTACTACAGACGATTATATTAATAGTCTCAAAGCACAGAGAGCGACAATTCTTGCAAACCTCGGGGAATATATGAAGGAAGTTACAAGCCCTTATGCAGGCGCAGTATCTTTTTATGCTGACGGACAAGAAAGCGTTGTATCACAAAAGGCAACACAAATATCGCAGTATTTGAGCAAAAAGGGTGAAACAGGTAATATCCTGTCTGAGAGCGCGCTTCAATTTTCTGATACAAACCTTGTATGTAGCATAGGAGCAGAAGTAACAGCAGGGCAAACTGTTGCAAGAATAACGCCGGATGTTAATTATTACGTATCTGCAGATGTTTCGGATGTTGACTATTCCGTTTTCACTACGGGAAAAGTAATAATGGTAAGAGCGAAAAACAGAGATTTCTCTGTTGAAGCACAAGTAGAAGAAGTGTTGAAATATGCGGATAAAACGTACGTGTTACTCAAGTCTTCTACAGGACTTTCGGGAGCAGTATCGCAAAGAATAATAGATACAGAGCTTGTCATTGACCATATGGAAGGTATAAAAGTGCCTAAAAGAGCTTTAGACGAATGGGATACTGCAGGATTAACAGCCAGAATAGCCGTGCTTAGAGCAAATTACGTTTCTTTTGTGTACGTGAATGTGCTTGCGGTGGATGGTGAGTACGCTATAATAAGCCCTTCGAATGATTTCGTATCAGAAGAAGACGAGGGTATAACGAGTGTAAGAATTAACGATATTTATATTGTTAATCATGAAACAGTAACAGAGGGACAGATTATCGGAGGTTAAAAATGACTATTTGCGCTAATTTAGCAGAAATAAATGAAAAAATTGCAGTGGCGGCAGCAAAAAGCGGTCGCAAAAGAGAGGACATTACGCTTGTTGCCGTAAGTAAAACTGTGGGAGCGGCAGAGGTTAATGAAGCATATGCTTCAGGGCAGCGTGTTTTTGCAGAGAACAGAGTACAATGTCTCCTTGAAAAGCTTGATACGACTGCGCAGTACAATATGAACGATATTGACTGGCATTTGATAGGCTCATTGCAGACGAATAAAGTAAAATATATAATAGATAAAGTATCTTTGATTCATTCGGTTGACAGCATTCATCTTGCAGAAGAAATTAATAAATGTGCTGCTAAAAAAGGTCTTAAAATGAACTGCCTTTTGCAGGTAAATGTTTCAGGAGAGGAAAGCAAACACGGAGTAGAACTTGAAGATGTAGACAGGATAGTAGAAGAATTTACAAAATTCGACAACCTGACTCTTAAGGGCCTTATGACAATGGCCCCGTTCGAAGCGGATGAGTATGAATTACGCAGTATTTTTTCAAAATTGCATAAAAAATATATTGACATAGGTTCACAAAAAGGGCATAATGTAGACATGTCTTATCTTTCAATGGGAATGACGCATGATTTTACTTATGCAATTGAAGAAGGATCAAATATGATCCGTGTAGGTACAGGCATATTTCACTGATTTTTACAAAAGATTTTAAAGTGCAAAAGATGAGGAGGAAACTTAATAATGGCTGATTTTAAGACACGTTTCAAGGATCTTATTGGTTTTGGCGGCACAGAGTCTGTTGCCCGCGACACAAATGCGTACGTTGAAGAAAGCAACGACGATATCTACGACGAAGTTCAAACTGATGAAATTGAAAATTATGATGACGAATCTGATGAGGATATATCATTCTCTTCGGATTATTCTTCTTATGCCGCTTATGCTTCGGCAAATGCATCATCCGGTTCAAGAGCAAGAGCAAGTCGCTCTTATTCAAGCTCATCAAGTGATAAAAGAAGCAGCTCGTCTGACAGAAGTCGCATACTTAATATGGGTGCAACGTCTAATTTGAGAGTAGTACTTTCAAAGCCTTGTGAGTATGAGGATTGCCAGGTTATAGGTGAGCACCTTAAAGGACACCTTACGGTTATTCTTAATCTTGAACTTGTGCGTAATGTTTCCGACAAGCGCCGTATTTATGATTTTGTTTCAGGATGTTGCTTTGCACTTGATTGCAATATACAGCGCATTTCAGAGATGAATTACATTATCGCACCTCGTGAGGTTGACGTCTTCTCAGAAGTAGAAGAGGAAGAAGAAACAAACAACGCAGAAGCTTTTCCGTTCTGGTGAAATTTTGAAATAAAATATAAAAAGGGATCCGGTCAATATGAGCTCTATTAACAGCAAAAAAAATGATACGAGAGATATAAAAAGAATTCTCATAACATCAGCCATTGTAAATGCTATTGTTGTTACTGTAGTGATTGTGTTCTCTTTTATAGCAATTTCTCGCGCTGAAACGCGTGAGACTTATACAAAACTTGTACTTTTACCTATAGCAGCATTCGTCGGCTCGTTCATATCCGTACTTTTAAACAAAGATCTTATTATGAATTTAGCCGGCTGTGCTGCTGTAATGTTTTTAGCTTATTTAATATTCGTGAATTTTTCTTTTATGGTAATACCATGGCTAATATTATACGCTGCAAGTGCCATTATAGGCATACTCTCATCGTATATAGCAAGGACGTTTCGTTTTAATTGACAGTCACTTAAACGAAATATCACATTTCAACACTTTCAACGTTCGCATAATCAAGAGCAACAAAGTCATCATCCGAAGTCATATCGGCAGGATGGCGTAAGCCTATGTACAAGTCTGCATTTTCACTTAAATTAAATTTAATATTAAACGTCTCAAAATCTCCTATAGAGAGTACGTGGCGCTCAGCAATTATCTCGCCCGTGCGAATCTTTTGTGCGAATATATACACACCGGTTTCGCCGGTTTGAAGATTGAAGGTACACTTGTGTACACCGGCAGACAGATAAAGTCCCTGGTAAAGAGCAGTATCTCCTTCACGGAAAAACTGCATCACGCCGCAGAATTTGCCGCCAACGTTACGTACTTTTACAGAAGCTTTGTTTTTGTTGCGCTTATATGACCAGTTCGCAAGGCCCGGTATTTTGCTGAGTCTGAAATCACCGTTGCGGAAATTATCTGTTGAATACAGTCCGCAGTCACTTATAAAGTCAGTAGCTTGGATAGGACCGATTGTAACTGTGCCTCTGTAAACGTTGTTAAAAATTCTGACAGCCTTAACCGGCGAGTAGTCGTCGATTTCCGTATTATCAAAAGGCACTTTGCCGTTATACGGGTTGTCGTACCACGCACCTACCGGGTTCACGCATACAAGGTAATTGTCGTATGCTGTAATGTCAGAAATTTCCTGCTTCTCTACGTCGGGATCGCTTGTTCCCCATGGAATGAAGGCGATAGCCTTTCCGCCGCCTGAGTTCATATAAGAGTGAACCATCTTAATATGGCGTGTGCCACCATGCTTTCCGAGGCGGGATTTCCACCAAACGAGGCCGCGTGGGTCGAAATAGCAACCGCTCAAAACAACGCCATCGTCGTTCGACTGGAAGAAGTTTCTGTTAAGCAAAACGTGATGCGTTCCCTTAGAAAGACCAAAACCGTCACCGCTTACACAGCGAACCTCGTGCATTTTGATATTAGCAGCATAAACGTAGCTGCATGCGTATAGCGGAGAATGGTAATTGTTTGTGCGCACAAGCTCATAATCGCGAAGCTCAACGTGTTTAACGTTAAAGAATGCTGTGGGCACCTGGTGTATTCTGTCGGGGCAGCCTGTAGAGTAACTTGGCATAATAACGCCTTCCTCAGCACCTGTGTCGTATGAGCGTATCTTGCCAAAACCTGTAATTTTAACGTATTCGCTGTTTACACACTGCACAGTGGGCAGATTCGAAACGTGCATGGCATGTGACCACGTTATGTTGCCTATATCTATGTCGTGTCCATAATCCGGAATGTACTTGTAATCTCTGTAAATAGGCGATTGCCACAAAACAGCACCCTTTTCGATATGAAGTTCAACTCTGCTGCGAAGCAAAATATTAGTTATGCGATAGCGTCTGCCGTAAAAATGAGTTTTCTTGTCATCTTCAACAGAAGGCCCGGGGATTATTACTTTACCGCCGCCTTGCTTCCAAACGTAGTCAATAGCAGCTTGAATTGCATCCGTATCATTTGTGCATACATCGCCTTTAGCACCAAATTGTGCGTCGGTTACACAAACACTAAGCTCAGGCAGTGTAAAAGCATATATGTTATTTTGGAAATCTTCTTAGTTTTCTATGTAAAAACGCTCGCCTATAGGCAATGTTTTATCGCCGACAGTCAGAAAAGCGGCAAATTGTGATGACAAACGTGTGATATTACCGGATTTAAAAGGTAACCCTGTAATTGTAAATTTAATGCTGCCATCTTTTGTAACGCTTTGCGCCGCCCTGCGCAAGGGTACGGTCGCCAAAAGCTCCTTGCCCTCCGGGGTTTGTTTATCATCCATCATCGACGTAGCGTATATAGATATTTCACTTTCTTCACAGATATATTCCGGTGTCACGCAGCCCTTTACTGTAATCGCGTCTCCGCCGGCAATACAGGAAGTGATGGTGCCGGCGTTCTCTGCTATGATTTTTTCTTCTTCAAAGGAGTATTCTCTAATTGTTATCTCGCCATAACCTGTCGTTTCCAACATAAATTGCATAAGTCTTCCCTGAAGACCCGGTGTGGCTGATAAGTTAAAGTAGTACGCTTTGTACTCCGGCGCACGGCTGATGGGTATTTCTACGGAATTTTCTTCGCAATACTCACTGTTCACGGTTGTTTTGTAGTACAGTCTCATTTTTGAGGCAGTTGACATATTTTTGATGACTACGAAAATGGTATTGCGTATCGGCATTTTCATATTGTATGCGTAGTTAGAGCTGTCGGGGAAAACGAAGCTTTCGAGCTGCGCCTTTCCGTTCAAAGAAAGAGTGAGCGTGTAGTCGCTCTCATCAAGTGTGCAACCGTACGGTATGTAAAATTTTGCTTGACCTTTGTATCTGAAGTAGTTATCAGGCACATTAAGCTTTGAAAGTCGTAAGTTGCGCAAGGGTTTCGTAGAAAAAACAGACATCTTGTATACGTTTGTGAAATTCATGTCGTTTATGTCATAGTGGAGCTTATTTTCTCCCTTTGAAAGAATCGCTTTTGTCACAAATGTATCTGATGCATTGTAAAAAGTGATTACAACCTCTTGAGTAAGTATGTTGACAGGTTCGTAAGCATCTACCATAAATGCGTCTGCTTCCAAAGTGAAACCTGAGCAACCGTCAAAGTCAAAGTGAACGGGGAAAATGTGTGTTTTGTGTGCCGCAAGCACATCACCCGGCTCTGTTTCAAAAAGTATATCGGTTGTATCATAAATAAATCTGCCGGTTATTCTGTTTGTAGGTGTTTTACCACGTTTTTTTTGCACTTCGGCAAAATTTAATATGGTATACACCTCAGGTTCTTTTTCTAAATCCAGAAGTTGTTGTTTTACAAGTAAACCTGCAGAAAAACCGGTGAGGCTGCCGTCTGAGCCAATCACTCTGTGACATGGTACACAGAAAAGAAGCTTGTTTTCGTTTGCTGCGGAAGCTACCGCGCGCACTGCTTGGGGCTTATGTATACGTTCTGCAAGTTCTTTATACGATATTGTCTCGCCGTAAGGTATTTTAGCTATCTCTTTCCAGACTTCGTTTTGGAATTCTGTGCCGCTTAGTTTGTAAGGAAAACTAAAAAATCGTCTATCTCCTGCAAAATATTCTTTTAACTGCATACTGCAAAGCTCTGTGAAAAGATTGCCGCGTGCGTTCTCGTCAGGAGTTTTGCCTGCCGGCAAAAAGTTTATTGAAAGTACTGCATCAGCGTCTGCTTCTATTACTAATGTACCGTGTTGCGTTTTCAGATATTCTTTGAAGATATTCATTTGTTTTTCCTCCATTAAATAAGCTAATGTAATTCTACTATATATTGTGTTTTATCGCAAGAATTTCGTTAATATGGTCGGTCGACCTGTATAACTGGCGAATAGAAAATTTATGCGGAAAAATCAAAAAGCCGCATAAATTCCGTTCGCTCTTGACCTAAATTTATGCGACTTTTCTGAAAAACCGCATAAATTCTGTTCCTATTTGACGTCAAATCAGCTTCACTGAAGAAAAATTTATGCGGAAAAATTAAAAACCCGCATAAATTCCGTCTGCCCGTGACTAAATTTTATGCGACTTTTCTGAAAACCCGCATAAATTCAAAACTTGAATTTTATACGGAAATGTATTAGTATACTTTCATGTTATTTATAAAGGATGATAAATATGGTACTTGTAGAGCTTTTTGACTCAGAGCCTATAGAAAACATAGCAGGTTTTATAACAACAAAACCACGCAAAGTTATTTTTATCGGAGAAAAGAAAAAAATTGAACGATTTGAGAAGATATTCAGAAGAGTAGCTGATGAAAGAGGTCTCAGTACTGAGTTTGATTCAAGAGCTGTCAACAGGAATTATCTGCAAAACATGGTGGAGGTTCTTGAAAGTATTGTAAAGGAAATCAGCGAAAATGATTCTCATGAAGAAATTGTTTTTGACTTATGCGGCGGGGATGACCTTATGTTGGTTGCTGCCGGTATTGTATATAAATCGCATCAAGATACTGTACAGCTTCAAAGGTACAATATTTATACAAATAAAATGATTGATTGTGATGAGCATGTTGTAATGGAAAGTGATGAAGATATTGTTATGCCCATCGAAGAATTTATGATGATTCACGGCGGATGCGTGGTACATTCCGAATACAACAGCAAAAGCAATACGAGATGGGAAAATTCGCCGGAGCTAAAAGAAGATGTGCTAAAAATGTGGGGGATTTGCACAAAAAACAGTCGCGACTGGAATAGAAATGTGGGAATTACCGCAAAATTTGCATCAAAGGCATCGTCTGCCGATTTAAATGCATACGTTAATTTAAGCGGCGAGAGAAAGGATATCAAAAATTCTTATAATGCTTTTTTGAAGAAGCTTTTAAAGGCGGGAGTTGTTGAAAAGGCAAAAATTGAAGGGAATTTGTACACGTTTTCCTTTAAAAATAAAAAAATAAAACAGTGTCTTACAAAGGAAGGTGTGCTGTTAGAGCTTTATGTAACTCTTATTGCCGAAAATGTTCAAGAAGACGGACGTGACGTTTATGATGATGTTATGATGGGCGTTAAGATTGACTGGGATGGTGTAATCGGTGAAACGCCGGGACATGAAGTGGAAAACGAAATTGACGTTATTTTGATGCGAGGTATGCGCCCTGTTTTTATTTCGTGCAAAAATGGAAGTTTCTTTCAGGAAGAGCTTTTTAAGCTATCTGCCGTTGCAGAAAAATTTGGCGGTAAATATGTGCAAAAGGTGCTTATAACGAATTATCTTTCTTCAAGGGACAATCCGCTTAGAAAAGAAAACCGGAACATTTATGATGGAGAGGAAAACAGCAACAGTTTAAAGAAGAGGCTGCTTTGGAACAGGGCTATTGAGCTTAATATAAAAATAGTTTGCAGAGAAGCGATTCAAAATGAATCGCTTACATCAGAAACAATTAGGAATTTATATAAATAGTTTATAGAAATATATCTGAGTCTAACACTATAGTGAAAGGACCGCTGTTTGTGAGCTCCACCTTCATATCTGCGCCGAAGCTGCCTTTTTGTACGTTTGGCACGCGCTCTTTGCATTTTGCAATAATATATTCGTAGAGACGTTCTGCTTCCGCAGGTGGTGCCGCATTCGTAAAAGAGGGTCTGTTGCCTTTGCGGCAGTCAGCGTAAAGCGTAAATTGTGAAATCAGCAGAAGTGAGCCGCCCACGTCTTCAAGAGACAAGTTAATCTTGTCGTTTTCGTCATCGAAAATTCTCATTTTTATCATTTTATCTATGAGGCGGTCGGCCTCTTTTGTAGTGTCGTCTTTGCCGATACCGATTAGTACCATATATCCGTTTTCGATGGCGCCTATTGTGACTCCCTCAACACTGACACTGGCACCGGTTACTCTTTGAATTACAAATTTCATAAAAGCCTCCGAGAAGTTTTTGTTTCCAAACTATTATATAAAATTAATATTGTCTGTCAAGAATACAGGTGGTATACTTTTTTCGAGGAGTGAAATTTATGAAAATACGTCTTAATGAAAACGAAGAAATTGTTAAAACTGTCAAAGAAGGTTTAAAAAAGCGCGGTGGATATTGTCCGTGCGTTATGGCAAAAAGCGAGGATACAAAATGCATGTGCAAGGAATTTCGCGACCAGATTGCCGACCCCGATTTTGAGGGATATTGCCACTGCATGTTATATTACAAAGAAAAATAACAGTAAAAAAGATGTTTGAGATTTATAAATATAAAACAATCGATTCTACCAACACCGAGGCCAAAAGACTTTTGCAAAAAGCAGAAGCAGACCACGATTGCTTCGTTATGCCGGCGATTGTTGTAGCTGACGGGCAGACAGCAGGCAGAGGCAGGCAAGGCAAAACATTTTATTCGCCGGCAGGCACAGGACTATACATGAGCATAGTTGATGAATTTCCCGCGGACGAAAGCGAGGCGGCTCTCATTACAGTGCGGACGAGCATAGCCGTTTCGGATGCAATTTTCGAGTGCACGGGCATAATGCCCGGTATAAAATGGGTCAACGACCTTTATGTCGATAACCTCAAAGTTTGCGGCATTTTGGCAGAATCCGTATTGGTTGGCAGCAAAAAATACGTGATAATTGGCATTGGCGTAAATATTTCTACGGAGATTTTTCCTACGGAAAGCTCGTGCATCGCCGGTTCGCTCGGCGTTAAAAGTGCTGATGTTGAGGAAATGAAACATAAGCTCTGTGCGAAAATCGCACAGAAAGTCCTTAGCATTAAAACTGGAGCTTACAGAGAACTTGCGGCGTACAGGGAGCGTTCCGTAGTATTGGGGAAAATGGTAGAATATGTAAAAAATGGCAAAACCCAAAAGGGAATTGCCATAGAAATAACCGAAAACGGGGGGCTCGCCGTCAAACTGGAAGACGGCTCGCGCGACCTCCTTCAAAGCGGCGAAATCAGCCTCGCGAAATGGGGCTCGGCTTTATAATCTATATTTTATCGCACCGGGAATTATCGTGATATCTGCTGATGTACAGTCATCTATCTCTCCATCGAAACAAATCTGCTTGCAACCGCTTATCTTCAAACTTTTTATGCGCTTATAGATAACGTATTCCTCATATTTTGGAAACGCAACTTTTTTTGTATTCTTATCTACCAAAGTACCCTTTTTGTATTTGCCGATGAGGTTCAAAAATTTCAATCGACTCATTTTCTTGACAAGCATCAACTCCAGAACACCGTCGCTTATGTCTGATGCAGGTGAGTTGTGGAAGCTTCCGCCGCACCACTGACCGTTGCAAACCGCGCAAAGCAGGCAAGAACCGCTGAATTTGTAGTGTTCGCCGTTTTCGCAAACGGCATCAATTGTAAAATCCTCGCCAAAGGGCTTGAAAAACTCCGTAACAACGCCAAGTATGTACGATAAATTACCGGAAATATTCCATTTCCTTTTAAAACGCGATGCGCTGGCAACAACGTTGCAGTCAAAACCGATATTCAGCATGTTGATGCCGTAATGCTCGTTGTAAGATATTAAGTCAACTTTTATAGTTTGTCCGTCAAACTCTTTCTGCGGGATTGATTTTACCGTATCGTTGCCAGAACCGTATGGTTCGGCTGTTATCTCAGCTATGCTCCCGGCATTTGCATCCATTATGCCGCTCACCGCTTCGTTTAGAGTACCGTCGCCACCATACACCGTGAAGTGTATGTCCGGGTCTTGTTGGCACTCTTCACGTACGAAACGCCTGCAGTCTCCATTTGACGTTGTGCGATATGCTACTCCCGTGAGCTTCTGTGTCTTGCCGCTTCCTGCGGCGGGATTGTATATTATAATTTCTCTCATCGCAAATGTTCCTCTGTTTTTACTAATGCGCTTATCGACGCTTTCTGACTCATTATTGCATTTTTGAACAAATAAATCAAGAGCCCAAGCCAGATGAACAACAAGTTTTGATTGTAGCAAACTGATTTATGTGATATATTTAAAATATGTAAGCGTAGAATTTAGAAGGTCGGAGGTATTTTTATGAATAACAAGAAAAAATACTCGTATATAGTTTTGAGCGCACTTGCACTTGTTTCGATTTTGATGTTGATGACGGCTGCAGGTTGCAGCGAAGCAGGTTACGATAACGCTATAAATACTACGGAAAGTCCGAGCACGACAGCTACTTTCGGCGATAATACATCTTCTGTATCAGAGCAGCCGACACAGGCAACAGCAACGCAGACATCGACACCAGCCACGATCACACCCACGCAAATGCCTGCTACACCCACGCAAGCACCGGCTACACCCACGCAAGCCCCGGCTACCAAAGTACCGGGAACGGAAGCTGGTAACGGCAACACGAATTTTACAACAGAAAAATCAATCATATTCTCGCACCCATCCGGTTTCTATAATAACGAATTCACGCTTAAGCTCACATATAACCCACAATATACTGTAAGATACACACGAAACGGTGACGACCCGATATACACTTCAAATAAATACAATGATGGCATAAAAATTGTTAGCACAGGCAGCGCCAACGGCGCTGCAGACAGAGCCACCGTTATACGCGTGGCCGCGTTCTCAGGCACAACTCGCGTAAGCGAGATTATCACAGCCACGTTTTTTGTTGTGAAGGATGCACAGAGCTTTGCAAACCAATTTAATAATATTGCAGTGGTATCAATTTCAACGGACAGAAAAAATCTCTATGGCTCAACAGGTATTTTTACAAACTATACAGAGCATGGACGAGATTCTGAAAGGCCTGCGCACGTAGAGTTTTTCGACAGCGACGGCACAGCGGGATTTTCCGTAGATGCCGGACTGCGAGTTTACGGCGGCACCTCCAGAGCACTTCCTCAAAAATCGTTAAAGCTTGTTGCCAGAAAAGAATATGACCCCGAAAACGGAAAATTCAAGTACGCTATGCTACCCGACAGCTTAAACCAATACGGTGTGCCGGTAGACAGATTTGACAGTTTCGTGCTGAGATCAGGCGGTAATGACAACATTTTCGGCGGCGGCAGAAACACTTTGTTAAGAGACGCTCTCGTGCACACATTGGGCGGCAAAATGGGCAATATCGCGTTCCAGGCGTACAGACCGACCATTGTTTATATAAACGGAACGTACAGTGGTCTATACAATTTGCGCGATGATACTGACAACGATTATATTGAGCAACACTATAACATCCCCAAAGATGATGTGGCAATCATATCTTACGGTCACGAGAACGGTGCGTGGATTTACAAAATTGACGAGGGAACAGAGGAGGATTTGAATAATTATAAAAATATGCTTTCCTATATAACCAACACGAATATGGCAATTTCAGGTAATTATATTTCCGCATGCAAGAAGCTCGATATGGATAATTTTATGAAATACATAGCCATAAACGTCTTTGCCAACAACCGCGACTGGCCTCACAACAATGTAAGAGCATGGATGCACGGCGGGCAGTGGCGTTTCGTACTCAAAGACATCGACTACTCGTGGGGAATTTACGATTTGCCCGGCCGTACAGAAAACGTTGTGGCAGAAGAAACGTCACATTCCGAAAACGTACTCAGAGGCGGCGCCGGGGAAATTTCCGCTGCATTCGCATCTCTTATGAAGAACAAAACGTTCAAAACGCAGTTCCTTGCGCTTGTTGACAGCATGGTAAACGACTATTTCTCGACAGCCACTGCTGAGGCGCTCCTTGATGACATGGTGGCAATCATGTCTGCGGAATACCCGCGGCTCGCCACTAATGTTTGGTACAGAAACCCGAGTAACCCAGCCGAAGGGCATAATTCTGTAAGCATGTCATTGGAGGAATGGCTTGAAGCCACCGAAACTTTGTACGAGTACGCACGCAAGCGCCCCGTGATATTCAAGGATTTGGTAAATAAAATATATGGCTAATAAGAAATTTTTGATTGTGATAAAAAAATTTTGATTTTGCGTTGACAGGTACGAACCTTAGTGTTATAATACAGCGCGTTGAGTTGATTTCAACGCGCATATTAATACGCACCTTTAGCTCAGATGGTAGAGCAACTGACTCTTAATCAGTGGGTCCCGGGTTCGAGTCCCCGAAGGTGCACCAATCTTAGGAAGCTTTTAAAGCTTCCTTTTTTTGTTATAAAAATTTATCAGAAAGAATGATTTCAGGTTAAATCGGCAATATAATCAAAAATAAAACTCTGCAAAAGAGACTGAGCAATATCAAATTGCTTTTTAACGTCGCCGTTACCGATAAGCTCATTATTTGAAA
>JAGAQK010000056.1 GCA_017622825.1 Clostridia bacterium
AAGCATTCCCCGAGGATGTGATTTGTGACGTCTGTCGCCTCTGCGATAACTGTAAGGAAGATTCGGAGAATCACTGTGCTATATGCAGACAACACGATGACGATGAATGTACATTGTGCGGCATCTGTGACGAATGCGTTGAAGGTCTTAACCTGCATTGTGCCTGCGGCGAGTGCCTTGTTGAGTCAACTTCATGCGAGTCACACGATGTAGATTTCGGAAACGACAATAACCACTGCTCAGGCTGCGCGGAGGAACGCACCTGCAAAAACTGCAATACGTGTTTTTACGGTGAGGATAAAGAGTTCTGCAGCCAATGCCACCTCTGCGAGGACTGCTGGGAAACCTCGGACGATCATTGCTCCAACTGTCTGAAGCACCCCGACGAAATGTGCTACGAGTGTACGTTTTGCGAGCAATGCGCACAGGATTACGGTATTCACTGTGAGGTATGCACACTCTGTATGGAAATAATTGAAGAATGTCCCAGCCATCCTTACGAGGGCGGTCAGAATAACCACTGCTATGACTGCGCTTTGATCTGCAACAACTGCGGCGAATGCTTCTACGAGCAACCCGAAGAGTTCTGCGATGAGTGCCATCAGTGCCTTGTCTGCTGCATTATCAACGACTATCATTGCTCAAACTGCATTGAATGTCATATCGGCGAGGTCTGCGGGGATTGCTACTTCTGCCCCGAATGTGCGATAGAGGCGGGATATCATTGCGATACCTGCGGCGAGCATACCGATGATTGGTGTGCCGACGGCGGAGACGGAACGCATTGTGCCGATTGCGCAGAGGAATTCCTCTGCGAGGATTGTGAAAGATGCTCCAGATGCACCGATCTTGAATTCTGCCCCGATTGCGGACTTTGCACGGAATGCTGCATCTACTACGCCGAGAGCGAAGGCTGCTCCTGCGGCGAATACTGCGTATACTCTTCCGATTGGGAGGAGCATTTCTGCTCCGATTGCGGCACCTGCTACGACGAGGTTGATATGTGTGAGCTCTGCGGTATCTGTATTGATTGCTGTGAGAGCTATTCCGAATGCTCGGATGGACTCTGCGTGGAGGATCCCGATTACGACAGCCACTTCTGCGAGGATTGCGGCGCCTGCTTCCACGACAGCGAGGCTTGCGAGGATTGCGTCGATGCGGGCGATCTTCTCTGTCTCGAGTGCTGTGCGGTACGCAGCGAGGGTTACGACTGTGACCACGGCATCTGTATGAACAACTGGGAATGGCCCGAGCATTACTGCACCGTATGCGGCACCTGCTTTGAGTACTGCGACCATACGGGAACCGAGCATACCCATAACTACGTAAGCAACATATGTACGATCTGCGGTGCCAGAAGCAACGGCAGACCGAACATCGTCAGAAATCCTGTGGATATCAGCGTCCCTGTCAACGATGCCTCCGCGGATGATATGGCCTACCGTACCGTGAGATTCAGCGTCAAGGCTGTTGGCGAGGGTCTGACCTATCAGTGGTACGTTCGCTACGGAGATTCATCGACGGCGACAACCATCACGGCGGACACGCACTTGTTCTATGATGATATTGTGGAATACAGCGGCTATAACACTCCCTATCTTACCGTCTGGATCCCCACCGAATGTGACGTAGAGCTTACCTTCTTCTGCTTAGTCCAGAATACAAATGGCAGAATGAACAGCAAAACGGCAACGCTCACGACCGAGCATTGCTTCTCCGATAGGCTCTCTGCTATTGATAAGCGTTCCTTCTCGTTCAAATGCCTTATAGACGGTGAAGTGCAGACCATCGAAGGCTGGACTTCCAACTACCATCAGAGCTATTGTATCGGCGAGGGCTGCCGCGAGCTTTCCGAAGAAATAAAGCATAATTACGGCGGCTGGGAGCCCGGTGCTTTGCCTACAAAGGATTATGAGGGCTACAAGACACGTACCTGCCTTGACTGCGGCTTTGTTTACTATATGAAGCTCGATAAGGAGACCGATCCTCACGTTCATACCTGGGAAGAGGTCGGCTATAACGAATACAAGCATTGGGGCGTCTGCTATTGCGGATACGGCTCCATGGATCAGGCGGCCCTTCATACCTTCGGAGACGAATGGGAGACCGTAAAACCCGCTACCTCGTCCGATACAGGTCTTGAACGCAGACCCTGCCTTGAGGGATGCGGCTACTATCAGACCCGTCCCATCCCCCGTCAGGTCCATACCCACGTCTTCTACGATTGGGATTACATCAATGAAAACGGCTATATTAACGGCGATTCCACAAACGTTCCCTATTACGGCGAGTACGGAAAGGCAGACAGCAAGTATCACTATGCATACTGTCTCTTCCCCGGATGCGAGGCTACCAAATCCTATTCGCATGAGTATAACAGCCATTGGGTGGTATCCCCCACCGCCTATACCGACGGCGTCTGGCATATGGAATGCGGCGTTTGCGGATATTCCAAGGACAGGACCTTTAAAGCAGGCGTTTATGCCATCCATATCAAGGGCGGTACCGTGAGTTCCCCCATGGGAAGACCC
The DNA here is from genome assembly GCA_017622825.1 of Clostridia bacterium. Classification (GTDB taxonomy): domain Bacteria; phylum Bacillota; class Clostridia; order UBA1212; family UBA1255; genus Egerieisoma. Next base: position 2,532 of record JAGAQK010000056.1, read on the forward strand.
AATCAGCTTATCAAGATCTACCGTCTTGGCGAGTATGAGCCCGGAACCTACCTGAATGTTCAGGACGATCCTACTACCGCCTTCAGTGCGTACGCCACCTTCGATCAGGGCAAGACGTGGACTAAGCTTGCCATGTCCTATCACGCTCCCGATGCCGATGACGACCGCGAATACTGGTATTTCAGAATGCCTAAGCTCGATAAAAACCATACGTACAGCGACTGGGATTTCTGGGTCGATGTCGATGGCGAAGTGATCAAGTGCGCCGAAGAGGATCACGTGAATGATCCCGAGTATTTTGATGAGAAGTACCTCAAGCTCGTCGGCGTTGTCGAGGCGACCTGCGGCCACCCCGGATACACGGGCGACTGGGTATATACCTGCTGTAATTACGTCAAGGAATACGGCGAGGTAACTCCTCAGCTCGATCATCCCGCATATAAGCTGCAGCATAACGTAGGTAAGAAAGCCGGAACCTGCACCGAGAGGGGCTACAGCGGCGACACGGTCTGCACGGCCTGCGGAGAGATCGTCGTAAAGGGTAAATATACCGATTACGGGCATACCGGACGTGAGGTGACCTCTCCCACGGTCTATCCTACCTGTACCTCGGTCGGATGGACGATAGAGTTCTCCTGCGTGAGTTGCGAAAAGGTCCTTCTGAGAAAGACCAAGGTTGCTAAGATACCCCACGAGTGGGTACCTGTTACGGGAACCGATTCGACCTGCACAGAGAAGGGTTGTCTCGATCACTACGAATGCACTATGTGCGATGCAGTTTCGCTTGACGGTGAAAACGAGCTCTTCAACACCGCAAGACTTACAATCCGCGCGGGTCATGATTGGGGAGAGTGGGAAGCCATAAGTGAAACACATCACGCCCGTGTATGTCAAACAGATGAAAGCCATACAGGACAGGCAAGGCATGACTTTGTTGGCGGCATCTGCGCAGATTGTGGCTATAAAATGCCGGGAGTTACCTTCGTCAGCGGTACCGTAACCAGCTTCGGAAGCGAGACCGATAATGTCATTGTCCAACTAATCGCCGAGGGCTACTCCGAAGCAGATTACGAGGTGATCGTAAAGGGTAACACCGCCGCATATTCCATCGGAGGCGTTGAAGCCGGCACCTACACCCTCAGGGTAGTGAAGAACAACCACGTTGCCCGCGAGTATACCGTGGTTGTTGGTACGGACGACGTTACACAGAATGCCAAGATTCACTTGAAGGGAGATATCAACGGCGACGGCAGAATCAGTGTCAGCGATGTTGGCTTGGCAAATGCACACGCCAAGAAGGTTTCTTCTCTGGAAGACTATCAGTTTGATTGCGCCAATGTAAATGGTGATGCACGAATTACCATAAGTGACGTCGGCCTTCTGAATGCCCACGCTAAGAAAAAAAGCTATCTTTGGTAAATTATTGAGAGGCTATCCGTAATCGGATAGTCCTCTCTCCTAAATAAGGAGTTTTTAACAAGTGAAATATAAAGATAAAGAATACGATGGATTTTTAGTTGTACGTAATAAGCGTAAAGCACGCCGGCGGAGAATGATTGTTATTTCGGTGGCGGCTCTTGTCGTGTTTGTTTTGATTATAGTGTTGGTCTGTAAAAGCTGTACCGGTGGAAATTATGATAATGCTGAGCTTTACGGGATATGGCGTTACGACCAATACACTGAGTATGAGTTTGACGGCGAGGGTAAGGGTTGTATGTGCCTTGACGGCAACAATCACTTTGAATTTACATACAAGGCAGAAGACGGCACGCTACAACTCGACTTCGCCTTGGACTACGTTAACGATTGCCAATACACGTATTCCGTAGAGGGGGAGAAGCTAACACTGGTCGGTGGCAAAGGCACTGCCGAGGTGGGCAAGGTGTATGAGCTGATGTTGGTAAAATAAATCAACCCGTTCTGCTTTTGAAAAATACCGTGCCCATTTTTTATTTTTACCCATAATAACTTAACCTCCCAAAAAAAACACCCGTATGTACATCTTCTAAGACCTAACGATGCACAAACGAATGCTTTTAACATTCTACTACTCGGTAGCAGTTTATACTGTATTGAATTATTCTCATTATAGCTCACAACCGGGCGAAAACAAGCCGAATTCTACAATATCAGCTCCATGCATATTTTTTGGGGAACAAGTCCTTGTGCTTCATAAAAACGCAACGCTGACGGATTGCAGCTCCATACGTTTAGTGTGAGATTGTAGCAACCGCTTTCTGTAGCTAACTTGACTGCAGCCTCGTACAATTCTTTGCCGATGTGCCGGCCGCGGAGCTTCTCATCCACGCAAAGGTCGTCGATATACAGCGTTTTAATGTCCGTCAGCACCGAATTATTGACGTGCTGCTGAAAAATACAGAAGCAGTAGCCCATTACGCTGTCGTTCTCATCCACACACACGAGGATTGGGCGACTTTTGTCAGGCAGCAGCTCCTTCAATTCTTCTACGGAATACTTTCTGCCCACTTTGAATATATCCGGTCTGCCATTGTGATGCACAAGGTCAACCTGTGACAGCAAATCTTCGATTTTTGGAATATCTTTTAATTCAGCAAATCTAATCATTTTCTTAAATAAATGAGGCAATAATATCGCCGCAACGGCTGCAGCCTACTTTTTTCGTACTGTCGCCGCTCAGAATGTCGGCGGTGCGGTAGCCGCTATCTAAGAAAGCAGAAACGGCGTTCTCAATGGCGTCTGCTTCCGTGGGCATATCGAAACTGTACCGCAGCATCATAGCAGCGGCGAGAATCGTGCCGATAGGGTTCGCCACATCCAAGCCGGCAATGTCGGGCGCAGAACCGTGAATGGGCTCGTAAAGACCACACGAAGTAGCGCCAAGGCTGGAAGACGGTATCATACCGATAGAGCCTGTTATTTGTGAAGCTTCGTCAGAAAGAATATCGCCAAACATATTTTCAGTCACTATAACGTCGAATTGAGACGGATTTTTAACGATTTGCATAGCGCAGTTATCCACAAGCATATCGGTAAGCTCTACATCAGGGTATTCACTCGCAAGGCGGTGCATAACATTTTTCCAAAGGCGGCTGCTGTCAAGCACGTTGCTTTTCTCCACAGAACAAAGCTTTTTATTGCGTTTTTGCGCCGTTTCAAAGCCGATTCTGCCAATGCGCTCAATCTCGGCCTCGCTGTACACGAGAACGTCTGTTGCGGTGCCATCTACAGTCTTGTGCTCTCCGAAATATATACCGCCGATAAGCTCGCGCACGATTATAAAATCAATTCCCTTATCAACGATTTCTTTTTTTAGGGGAGAGGCATCGGCAAGTTGCGGCCATATTTTCGCAGGTCTGTTGTTAGAATAAACGCCCATTCCCGCGCGAAGACGCAGAAGACCCTTTTCGGGGCGCATATGCCCGGGCACGTCATTCCATTTATTGCCACCAACGGCACCCAACAGCACACTGTCAGAGGCAAGGCACTTGTCGAGCTCGGCTTGCGGCAAAGGATCACCGTATTTATCAATGGCGCAACCACCCATATCCACATCGATATAATTGAATTTATGCTCAAAAATCTCAGCAACTCTATCCAGAACCTTAAGAGCCTCTTTAATAATTTCAGGGCCTATGCCGTCGCCGCGTATAACAGCTATATTTTTAACCATTTGCTTCGCCTTCTTTCAAGGATTTGAGCAAACCTCCGCTTTTAATGATATTTTGTATAAAAGACGGAAAAGGTTGTGCTCTGTACGACTTTCCCGTTGTGATGTCAGTTATGATTCCCGTATCAAAATCAACCTCAACCTCGTCGTTTGCGGCAATTTCGTCTGCAGCCGCTTCACATTCAAGAATAGGCAGACCGATATTTATGGCATTACGGTAAAAAATTCTTGCGAAACTCTTCGCAATAACGCATCCTACACCGCAAGTCTTTATAACAAGAGGCGCATGCTCACGAGACGAACCGCAGCCGAAATTCCAACCGGCAACCATTACGTCGCCCGATTTTACGTTTTTAACGAACTCTGTGTCGATATCTTCCATACAATGAAGTGCCAGCTCCTTAGCATCAGGTGTGTTAAGGTAGCGTGCAGGGATAATAACGTCAGTGTCTACGTTGTCATAATATTTAAAAGTTTTTCCGCGTGTATTCATGGCTTAAACCTCCTTGTATTCGGTAATATATCCGGTCAGAGCACTGGCGGCGGCAGTGTGTGGTGAAGCAAGATAAACCTCGCTTTTAACGTGGCCCATGCGTCCTACAAAGTTACGGTTTGTTGTAGCAACGCACTTTTCGCCCTCCGCAAGAATACCCATGTAGCCGCCGAGACACGGACCGCACGTTGGCGTCGAAACGACAGCGCCCGCATCAATGAAGGCGGTGTACCAACCACGCTCAACGCATTCGCGCAGAATCTGCATTGTGCCGGGAATTATGATAACTCGTATGCCGTCAACAACCTTTTTGTCCTTCAAAATGTTGTAGGCTGCCTCCATGTCCTCCATTCTGCCGTTTGTACACGACCCGATAACGACCTGGTCGATTTTAACGTGGTGCAACTCGCTTGCCGGCCGCGTGTTTTCAGGTAGGTGAGGACAGGCCACGGTCGGAACGATTTTCGCAAGGTCCACATCTATTGTCTTCTCGTATTCAGCATCGTCATCTGCTGCGAAAATCACAGGCTCTCTTTCGCTTCTTCCTTCTAAATACTTGATAGTAATGTCGTCAACGGGGAAAATACCGTTCTTTGCACCGGCTTCGATTGCCATGTTGCAAATACAGAGGCGATCGTCCATAGACAGATTTTTAACGCCGTCACCTACAAACTCCATGCTTTTATATAGAGCACCGTCAACGCCGATTATACCGATTATTGTAAGAATAACGTCTTTGCCGCTACAGTTGCAAGGCAACTTTCCGGTTAAATTAAATTTGATGGCAGAAGGCACCTTGAACCACGCTGTGCCTGTTGCCATGCCTGCTGCCATATCCGTAGAACCTACACCTGTTGAAAAAGCACCTAAAGCACCGTAAGTACAAGTGTGGCTGTCTGCACCGATTATACAATCGCCTGCTGTGACAACTCCTTGTTCCGGGAGAAGCGCATGCTCGATGCCCATTTTGCCAACGTCGTAAAAGTGACTGACACAGTGAGCGCATGCGAATTCGCGACAAGTTTTGCTTTGCTCTGCCGCTTTAATGTCTTTATTAGGTACAAAATGGTCAAGCACAATCGCAACTCTGTCTTTATCAAAAATTTTTTCAAATCCTATTTTTTTAAATTCATTTACGGCAACAGGTGTCGTAATATCATTGCCGAGCACTATGTCGAGCTTTGCGGAAATCAATTGTCCCGCCTCTACTTTATCAAGTCCGGCATGAGCTGCAAGAATTTTTTGAGTCATAGTCATTCCCATATCTTTATTCTCCCTTCGTCATATTATGAAAAGCACTGAGAAGTGCGTTAATGTTTGCTTTCATAACGTCGGTATCGGTGCCGGCGCCCCAATACATTTTGCCGTCAACCCTTTCAAGACCGATATATGAAGCCGCAACGCTTCGAGAACCGTCGCCTTGCATACTGTGCTGCGTATAAACTTGTAATTTGTACTCTTCTCCTGTAAATTCGTGAAGGGCCTTGTTGACAGCACTTAAGAAACCGTTTCCTTCTGCTTCTACTTCGGTTGTTTCATCGTTTTTTGAGAACGTAACGGTTACTTTTACCATCTCATTTTCGCGGGCAAAATCAAAATCTACAATTGTAATTTCACAAGGCATATTCAGATAATTTTCATTGAAAATTGCCAGCACCTCATCAGGCTTGAGCTCCTTATGTTCACGGTCCGAAATGTTTTTGCAAAGATAGCTGAAATGCTCTCGCATTTTTGCAGGAAGATTATATCCGTACGCTTGCTCAAGCAAGTAACCGATGCCACCTTTTCCGCTCTGAGAATTTACGCGTATAACATCTGCATCATACGTTCTGCCGATATCTTTCGGATCAATCGGTATATACGGGACACGCCACTCATGCAGCTTGTTTTTTGCACGGTATTTCATGCCTTTTGCAATTGCGTCTTGGTGGCTGCCCGAAAAAGCGGCAAACACAAGTGAACCCGCGTAGGGAGCCCTTTCGTAAACGTGCATTCTTGTGCATTTCTCGTATTTTTCTACAAGATAGTTCATATTGGAAAAATCAAGCTTCGGGTCTACACCGTGTGAGTACATGTTTAATGCCAAAGTGATTATGTCAACGTTTCCTGTTCTTTCTCCGTTGCCGAATAACGTGCCTTCTACGCGGTCAGCACCGGCTAAAAGCGCTTGTTCCGTATCTGCAACGCCCGTACCTCTGTCGTTATGCGGATGAAGCGAAAGTGTGACAAATTCGCGATATTTGAGATTTTCGCTCATAAATTCCACCTGTGAAGCGTAAACGTGCGGCAAACTTATTTCCACCGTAACGGGAAGGTTGATTATTACGTTGTTTTCTGCGCTCGGCTCTAATACGTCAAGAACTGCATTACAGACTTCTAATGCGTACTCGGGCTCTGTTCCCGTAAAAGATTCCGGTGAATATTCAAAACGGAAATTTCCTTCATACTCACGCGCGAGCTCTTTTACAAGCTTTGCCCCGTCAATGGCAATTTGCTTGATTTCTTCTTTGCTTTTCTTGAAAACTTGCTCTCGCTGGTCAACGCTTACAGAGTTGTAAAAATGTATAATTGCGCTGGGAGCACCTTTGCAAGCATCGAACGTTTTGCGAATAATATGTTCGCGGCATTGTGTAAGTACCTGCACCGTAACGTCTGCGGGAATCAAATTGTTATCTATGAGTGTGCGCAAAAATTCGTATTCCGTATCGCTGGCGGCTGGAAAACCAACCTCGATTTCTTTGAAACCGACGTCTAAAAGCACTTTGAAATATTCTAATTTTTCTTCTAAACTCATTGGAATGACAAGACTTTGGTTGCCGTCGCGCATATCGACGGAGCACCATACGGGAGCTTTTTCTATATGATTTTTCTCTACCCATTTATTGTATTTTTTATTGACAGGAAAATATCTTGCTCGGTATTTACTTGAATCCATCATTTTTACCTACTCCTTTTCTGCGTTGAGAAAAAATAAAAATTATATCGAGTTTTTATCACAACAAATTTGCGATGTCAAGAAATTTGTGACATGTATATCAAATAAAAACTCTTGACATCGAAAATTTGAAAGAGTACAATTCGAATTGTAATTAAATACTGTTAAATAAATGCGTTGATCAGAAACCAGTAGATAGGAAATAATCTGGAGAGAGTTGCCGGTTGGTGCGAGGCAAAGAGAAAGTCCTTTCGAATTCATTCTGTTAGCAGTGCGCTGAATGAGAAGTTCTTGAAGAAGCTTTTTCAAGAAAATCTTTAGTAGGATGCAACGGGTGTTCCCGTTATAGAACTAAGGTATGCCAGTACCTGAAAAGGTCGCTGTCGTGAGGTAGCGACGAACTGAGGTGGTACCACGGGAGTTAAGAAGTTCTCGTCCTCTGTATTCTTAGACGGAATGCGGAGGGCGTTTTTTTTGGGCTCTTTCACACTCCGAAGAGTAAAAAAAAGAAAGGGTGGTCAAAAATGACACAAAATTATTACCAAAAAGAAATTGAAACCATGTCGGCAGAAGATATGAAAAAACTTCAATCCGAAAAGTTGGTAAAACAAGTAAAGCATGTATATGAAAATGTGCCGTACTATCGTAATCTGATGGACGAGAAAGGCGTAAAACCTGAGGACATCAAAGGTATAGATGATCTCCATAAGCTTCCGTTTATCACAAAAGCAGATTTAAGAGATGCATACCCATATGGCCTTCTGGCAAAACCCCTTGAGGATTGTGTTCGCATACAGTCAACGTCGGGAACAACCGGCCGACGCGTAGTTGCTTTTTACACACAAAAAGACATCGACCTTTGGGAGGAGTGCTGCGCCCGTGCTATTGTAGCTGCCGGTGGAACAAAGAAAGATGTTTGCCAAGTAGCATACGGTTATGGTTTGTTTACAGGAGGTCCGGGACTTAACGGTGGTTCTCATAAAGTTGGATGCTTAACACTTCCAATGTCTTCCGGTAATACAGAAAGACAGATTCAGTTTATGATGGATCTTAATGCAACGATTCTTTGTTGTACACCATCTTATGCGGCATACATTGGCGAAACATTAAAAGAACAAGGTTATAAACCGGAAGATATTCCTCTGAAAGCAGGTATTTTTGGTGCTGAACCTTGGACAGAAGAAATGCGTCGCGGTATTGAAGAGGTTCTTGGCATAAAAGCATACGATATTTACGGTCTTACAGAAACAACAGGCCCCGGAGTATCATTTGAATGCAGTGAACAGACAGGTATGCATATAAATGAAGACCACTTTTATGCTGAAATCATTGATCCTGATACAGGAGAGGTTCTCCCGGAAGGATCTAAAGGAGAACTTGTATTCACTTCTCTTGATAAAGAAGCTTTCCCGCTTTTGCGTTATCGTACACGTGACATCTGCGTACTTTCCCGAAAGAAGTGTTCATGCGGCAGAACGCTCGTTAAAATGGCAAAACCAATGGGAAGAACAGATGATATGCTTATTATTCGCGGTGTTAACGTTTTCCCGAGCCAAATCGAGACAGTTCTTTTAAACGAGGGTTATCAGCCTAACTATCAGATTGTTGTTGACCGTGTTAAAAATACCGATACGTTTGAGGTTAATGTAGAAATGACACCTGAAAAGTTTACAGATAAGGTTGCCGAAATTATTTCTATGGAGAAATCTCTTGCAAACGCAATGAAAGCAATGCTCGGTATTAACCCGGCGGTTCACCTTGTTGCACCTAAGACTATTGCACGTTCAGAAGGTAAAGCTGTTCGCGTTATCGATAAGAGAAAACTTATATAATGTTTATATGGTATAGGAAGGAGATTTTATTATGGCTATAAAACAATTAACGGTATTCGTTGAAAACAGACAGGGAACAATAGCAACTATTACAGATTTGATTTCTGCTCATAACATCAATATCAGAGCTCTTTCTATTGCAGAAACAGAAGACTTCGGCATCCTCCGCCTTATTGTAAATGACGAGAATACAGCAGAAAAAATTCTTGCGGAGCATGGTTATCTGATTAAAATAACAGATGTTGTCGGCGTAAAAATCAGCGACGAGCCCGGAAAACTTTCCGAAGCATTAAAAGTGCTTGATGAGAACAAAATTAATATGGAATATTTGTACGCATTTATGGCGCGCACCGAAAAACACGCTTACGTTGTTATTCGTGTGGAAGACAATGGCGCAGCAGAAAGTGCACTTCTGAATGCAGGCTTCAAAATTGTTACAGAAGCAGATATTTGCAAATTATAATTGACATTTTCCTTTAGCAGTGCTATAAACAAAGAAATAAAAGAAAAGGGGGAATTTGTAATGAATTCTTTAAGAAAATATGTTGCAGAATTTATCGGCACTTTTGTTCTTGTATTTTTTGCATGTGGCACAGCTTGCGTAGTTGGTTGCAGTCCTAATTTCGGTACAGGATACCTTTTGACAGCATTGGCTTTCGGCCTTGTTATCGTTGCTATGGCTTATTCTATCGGAAACGTATCCGGTTGTCACATCAACCCTGCAGTTTCAATAGCAATGCTCGTTAGCAGAAAGTTATCTATTGTTGATTTTATCGGCTACATAGTAGCACAGTTTGCAGGAGCTATTGCAGGTGCTGCAGCACTTATGGGTATTTTGGGTGTTGACTCGGGACTCGGCGCAAATGCACTTTACCAAGAAGATATTGTTATGTCTTTGGTAATAGAATGTATTCTGACTTTCGTATTTGTTCTTGCTATTCTCGGTGTTACATCAAAGCCTGAGTACAGCTCAGTTGCAGGTGTTGTTATAGGTCTTACCTTGACACTTGTACATATACTCGGTATTGCTTTCACAGGTACATCTGTTAACCCCGCTCGTAGCTTTGGACCTGCTTTGTTCTTGAGCGTGTTTGGCGAAAACCCCGATGCTCTCGGCAATGTTTGGGTATTTATCGTTGGACCGTTGGTAGGCGGAGTTCTTGCAGCTCTCGTTTACATGTTCCTCGCAGGCGGCAAGAAAAAGGATGCAGAGTAATAAAGAATGATTTTTATTACAAAGTGGAGCTGTGTTTTACAGCTCCATTTTTTTATTGATACGAAACGCTAAGACAGCCGCTACTGCTGCGTGCGATTTTTCACTTGACTGTGATAAAGTGATAGTGCTATAATTGTTACCAATTTGTTACAATTTTTGTCACAAGTCATATGCTTACAAATAAGCATCATAACAATATTTTTTGAGAGAAAGGAAAATAAAAATGGGACAGATAATAGCTTTTGTTTTATATTTTATACTCGTCCTCGGTATAGGAATTTACTTTTTCCTGCGCTCTAAGAGTGGCGGCGAGAAAGAATATTTCTTGGGCGGACGTTCAATGGGTCCGTGGGTAACGGCAATGAGCGCTCAAGCATCAGATATGTCAGGCTGGCTTTTGATGGGCTTCCCGGGAAGCATCCTTGCATTCGGTATGGGTCAAGTGTGGATCGGTATAGGCCTTGCTTTAGGTACAGCGCTTAACTGGATTATTGTTGCAAGACGTTTAAGACGTTTTTCGAGTGCGGCAAACGACTCCATAACGTTGCCTCAATATCTCACAAACAGATTTGCATCAAAGAGCCCTGTGCTCAAAATTGTTTGTGCGATCATATTCCTCGTGAGCTTTACGGTGTACGTTGCATCTGCATTTAATGCGGGCACAACAGTTTTCGTAGCAGTACTTCCGAAAATTTTCACCGGCAGAGAAGAGCTTGCAATGATAATATTCGCAGTACTTATATTGCTTTACACATTCCTCGGAGGCTATAAGGCAGTTTGCTGGACAGACTTCTTCCAAGGCTTGCTTATGTTAATTGCACTTCTTGCAGTGCCGATCGTTATGGTAGCAACAGGCGATTTTGATGCATCTAAGAATGAAGTTTTTGCGGAGGGTGTTACGGCTTTTTCAAGAAATCCGTTTGATGCACCATGGCATGAGATAGTTTCGGGCCTTGCGTGGGGATTTGGATATTTCGGTATGCCTCACATTCTTGTAAGATTTATGGTTGTTGAGAAGTCAAAAATGATAAAAAAATCATCTTCGGTTGCTATAACTTGGTTGATATTAACACTTGGCGCAGCAATCGCCATAGCTTTCCTCGGCAGAACATTCATTTTGTCTGATGGCAATGCTCTTGCAGATAAATTGCTTCCCGGCAGTCAGGCAAGAGTATTTATTGAAATAGTGCTTGATTTGTTCCCCGGCTTCATAGCAGGACTTTTGCTTGCAGCTATCGTTGCAGCCTCAATGAGTACTGCCGACTCACAGCTCCTCGTAGCATCATCATCTTTCACAAGTGATATTTACAACCCCATCATCCGCAAAGGTAAAGCTTCAGATAAAGAAACGCTGTGGATGGGCCGTATAGTTGTTGCAATCATCGCTGTTGTTGCTTTCTTCATCGCACGCAGCGGCCTTACAAGCACAGATTCATGGGCAAGCAGCATTATGGCAATGGTTGAAAATGCATGGGGCCTTTTCGGAGCTTCTTTTGGACCTGTAGTAATACTGTCACTCTTCTGGAAACGCTTCAATTACTCCGGTGCCGTAGCCGGTATTATTGGCGGTGCCATCACGGATATCCTCTGGCTCGTGCTGTTTACAGACACAGTTATGGACCCGGTTGTTTTCGACACTCAGGTATACGAAATATTCCCCGGCTTCGTAGTTGGCGCGATTGTAGCTGTAGTAGTTACGTTAATCACAAAAGCTCCTTCACAAGAAGTGTACGATATCTACAACAAAGCACTTGACGCATCAAATGATGACTAATTGAAAATTAATAAGTAATATGTTTAAAAAGAGGCTACAAACCTACAGAAAAGTGGGGATGTAGCCTCATTTTAACTTTTTAACTTTATAATCGAAGTTAAAAAAGTTAAAATGGACGTGTAAGGAGGGTTGCTTATTATCAGTGGCGCGAGGATGGGAAGCAACGTAGCAGAAGGATAAAGGATGAAGAGTATTTGAAGACGTTGTAAGTGTGCAAAAAAATCAAGCAAAAGCTGTTTATGCTTGATTTTTTTGTGTGTCTCAGCTAAAATCCAAACAGCTTAAAGATTAGCCGAAAGGAGCAAAAAATGATAAAAATACTATTCATTTGCTACGGCAATATCTGCCGCAGCCCCATGGCAGAGTTTATTATGAAAGATATGCTCAAAAAACAAGGTCTTGAGGATTCCTTTTATATTCAATCTGCAGCTACAAGTACAGAAGAAATATGGGGAGGAAGGGGTAATCCCATTTATCCGCCCGCGAGAGCAGAAATGACCAAGAGAGGCATTCCGTTTGACAGCAGCAAAAGAGCGGTGCAGGTGACGAAAGAGGATTATGACGCCTACGACATGCTCGTATGCATGGAAGCCATGAACGTGCGCGACCTTATGAGAATAATCGGCTTCGACAAGGAGCGCAAAGTGAAAAAGCTTTTGGATTTTACAAATCACGGCGGCGACATAGCAGACCCATGGTACAGCGGCGACTTCACGGCAACGTACAAAGATATAGTAGAAGGCTGCGAGGCCATAATAAAGCAGTACAAGGAGGGCATATTATGTCAGTAGTACTCGTAACGGGCGGTGCAGGCGGAATAGGCAGCGAGATTTCCGTATACTTCGCACGCCGCGGCTATGACGTGGCAATACAGTATAATTCGGGCAGAGAGCGCGCCGAACAGCTTGCTACGGAAATCCGGAGCACGTTCAAAGTAATGGCGGTAGCCGTTGGGGCGGATTTTGAAGACGAGAAAAGTGTGTGCGATATGTTTGAAGAAGTCGTGAAAACGCTTGGGGCGCCCGATGTTGTCGTGAACAATGCAGGAATATCAGAGCAAAGACTGTTTACGGACGTTACACCGCAAGAATGGCAAAGAATGGTAAACGTAAACATGAGCGCCGCATTTTATATATGTCAATGCGCTGCACCGTATATGATAAAAAAGCAAAAAGGAGCAATAGTAAACGTTTCATCAATGTGGGGAATATCGGGAGCATCCTGTGAAGTCGCGTATTCTGCAACGAAAGCAGGCATTATCGGTATGACGAAAGCACTTGCAAGAGAACTCGGACCGTCGGGAATACGCGTAAACTGCGTGGCACCGGGAGTAATAGAAACAAAGATGAACGCAGTGCATTCCGCAGAAACAATGAAAGAGCTGGCAGAAGAAACGCCTCTTTGCAGAATAGGAAAGCCCGAAGAAGTAGCGGCGGCAGTGTACTTTTTGGCATCAGAGGAAGCTTCTTTCATAACGGGACAAACGCTGTGTGTGGATGGCGGATTCTTGAATAAATAAGCGGGAAATATATTTGACGAAATATTCGTTGGTTGTTATACTTTCAATACATGAGAAAAATGGGAAAACACGGAGGTAATATAAAATGTGTGACAAGAATTGTATGAAAAAAGTGCCTTACGGCATAAGAAAAGAAGAGATATTTAAGAATACTGAGGAAGATAAAAGAGTACGCCGCTTTATGGCACCTACGAGAGTTGTGTGGAAAACTGACTCAGACAAGGCAACCGTAACGGGAGAGGAAGTCCTTTTTGAACCACGCGTAAAGCAGATTCATTTTAATCCCGGCAAAACGTGTATGCTTACGAGCAAAGGCGAGAGTGCGGGAATACTTATAGATTTTGGTGTGGAGTTTCACGGATACGTGAAGCTGTACGTGCATTCCGTAAATCCGTCGAGAGTAAAAGTGAGGGTGCGTTTCGGCGAGTCGGTTTCGGAGGCAATGTCGGAGCTTGGCGGCGAGAAGAATGCAACGAATGACCACATAAACAGAGACCAGATAATAGACGTGGGCTTTTTCAGCATGCCTGAGATAGGACCGAGCGGCTTCAGATTCGTGAGAATTGATTTGCTTGATAAAGATGCTTCTATCGGTTTGCAGTCTGTGCAGGGAATATTTACATACAGAGAATTGGAATATAAGGGATCTTTTGAGAGTAATGATGAACTTTTAAATACAATTTGGAATACCGCCGCATACACGGTGCATCTTAATATGCAGGAATACGTTTGGGACGGCATAAAAAGAGACCGCCTCGTGTGGATTGGTGACATTCATCCTGAGACGTCGACGATTCAGGCAGTTTTCGGATATGACGAGTCAGTGGAAAAGAGCCTTGATCTTGCCCGTGACGAATCACCGCTGCCAAATATGATGTGCGGTATGTCTTCTTATTCACTTTGGTGGATTATGGTGCAGTACGGATGGTATATGCAAAACGGTAATAAAGAGTTTTTGGAGTCGCAGAAGGCTTACATAACAGAGCTTTTAAGATTCTTTGCAGGTAAAATAAAAGACAACGGAGAAGAAGATTTGCCGCCTACGAGATTTGTTGACTGGCCGACACAAGCAGACCCTGCAGCAACTCACGCAGGCCTTCAGGGAATACTCAGTATGGCGCTGGAAACGGGTGCAGTCGTATGCCGCGAGCTTGGCGACGAGGAGACAGCCGTAATTTGCGAGGCAGCCGTAAAGAAACTCGCAAAGCACATTCCGAACACGAACGGAAATAAGCAGGCAGCCGCTTTGTTGGCGCTTGCAGGCATTGAGGATGCAAAGAAAATGTCTGATGAGGTTCTCAAAGTGGGAGGTGCGAAGGGCTTTTCAACGTTCCTGGGTTACTATATGCTTTGCGCAATGGGAAAAGCAGGAGACGTAGATGATGCGCTTGATATCATAAAAGAATATTGGGGCGCGATGCTTTCAAGAGGAGCTACAACGTTCTGGGAAGACTTTAATATGGATTGGCTTGAAGGGTCAAGCCGTATAGACGAGCTCGTACCGGAGGGAGTAAAGGACATACATGGAGATTACGGCGCATATTGTTATAAGGGATTCAGACATAGCCTGTGCCACGGCTGGGCTTCCGGTCCTGCGGCATTTATGGCAGAATACGTGCTTGGTATAAAACCCGCTGCGCCCGGATGTGAGAAGATAACTTTTAAACCGCATCTTGGAAAACTTGAATGGGTAAAAGGTACGTATCCTACGCCGAAGGGTATAATAAAGGTTGAACTTAAGAAAAATGCTGATGGTAAGGTAGATGCGAACATTGAACTTCCCGAAGGCGTTTCGATAGCAGATTGATTGTGAAGCAAAACCTAAAAAAAGAACGTACGGTGCATTGTGAGGAGGCGTAATAACTTTGGGTGATCAGGAGAAACCAAAACAGCTTAAATGGTATGATAGAATAAAATTTTCCAAATTTAAGGTGACACCTATGAGAATCTACATGTTTATTGTAGCTGTTATTCTCGCCATAAAGGTGATATTTGATATTCACGGATTCGGAGATTTTGTGTCGAATCTGGCGGGCTTTATAATATCGATATTCAGTTATTTAATTATTGGAGCTGTCATTGCTTTTATTCTTAATGCATACACGGATGTGTTGGAGAGCAAGGTTTTTAAGAAACTTAAGAAGTATAAAGTGAAGCGAACGCTGAGTATCGTGATAGCTTATATAACATTGTTTCTTATTGTTGCGTTGATTTTGTTTGCTCTCGTTCCTACTTTGATTGATACCCTGAAGGTTTTTGCTGACAATATACCAAAAGCATTTGCAAAAATAAAGTCGATACATACGGATATAACTCAAAACGGCAGGTTTAACCTGCCGGAGGATGCTGTAGAGACTATTAACAACGCTTTGTCAAATTTGCAGGAATTTGCAACGCAGGTTTTTAGTCCGTCAAGAATAACGTCTTTCTTCTCCGGTACGATAAACGGTCTGTTTAATATCGTAATGGGAATAATGATTTCCGTATATATGTTGATTGAAAAAGAAAGTGTTTTGGCTGCGTTTAAGAAAATAAATTATGCTGTTTTTCCGAGAAAACGTGCTGAAAACGTGATGTGGGGCGCCGGTAAAGTGAATATGGTGCTGAGACAGTATATATCGGGAAAGCTTATGCAGGCATTAATAATATTGGTTACATCGTATATCTTGTTTTTAGTTTCCGGTGTGGAATACGCGATTTTGCTTGCTGTAATAATGGCAATAATGAACATGATACCGTATATAGGTCCATGGATAGGAGGCGCTGTCGTTGTATTCATATCAATACCACAAGGTTTGTATTCGGTTATAGCTTCTTTGGTTTGTGTTTTGGCGGTGCAGGCTCTTGACAACTGGTTTATAACGCCGAAAATCGTCGGAGGTCAGATGGGTGCGAGTCCCTTGCTTGTACTTGCGGGATTGTGCATTTGCGGCGGAATTTTCGGACTTCCCGGTATGATTTTCGGAGACGTAATTGCTGTTATTTTCAAAGTGTTTTTTTATGACAGATACGTTAAAAATAAATTGAAGTTAAAAGAAGAAAAAGGATTGCTGACACGGGAAATAAGTGATTTGGCGGAGCATGAAAATACCGACAAAAAAATAGACTGACGGGAAATAAAATAAATTTTAAAAAAAAGTTGCACAAATGAGACATAGTGTGGTATAATCAACAACGCTCTTTTAGCGAGAGCATTAAATAGTACCAAAAAAATGATTTTTAAGAGATATTCTTTAAGAGAATCTGTGAAAGAAGGTGACACGAAGTGAAAGAAGGAATTCATCCAAAATTTGAAGAGGTAACAGCAAAATGCGCTTGTGGAGAAACATTTAAGACTTATTCAACAAAGAAAGAGATTTCTGTTGAAATTTGTTCAAAGTGCCATCCTTTCTACACAGGAAAGCAGAAATTGGTTGATACAGGCGGACGTGTTGATAAATTCAACAAGAGATATGGTCTGTAAGCCGGTTACAAAGAATTCAGGCAGTTTGGCTGTTTTTTTGCAGTTACCGGCCTGAAACATGTTTTTACAGCTTGCCGGCTTAACGGCAGGCTTTTTATATATAGTTTATAATTTTACGACAGTTACGGTTGTGTGGAGGTATCATTATGTCGGTTAAACAAGAAGTTATCGATAAGAATTTACTTAAATTAACTTATGAAGCAGATGCGGACAAGGTTGAAGAAGGTCTTGCTTATTCATTTAATAAGAATAAGAAGAATTTTAGTATTAAAGGATTCCGTGCAGGAAAAGCACCAAGAAAAATGGTTGAGCAATATTACGGCGTAGAGGTTCTTTTTGCTGATGCAGAAGAATATATTATTACAGATATGTATTACGGATCTGTTGCTGAGCTTGGCATAGAGCCTGTATCTTATCCTCAAAATGTACAAGTAACAAAGATGGGTATAGATGGTATGGAGTTCTCATTGGAAGTTTATACAAAGCCTGTTCCTGAGGTTAAGGATTATAAAGGAGTAGAGATTACCGAGATTTCCGCTGAAGTAAGTGATGCTGACATCGATAAGGCTATCGAGATGGAGGCAGAGAAGAATTCACGTATGGTAACTGTAGAAGACCGTGCTGCGAAGCTTGGTGATACTGTTGATATTGACTTTGAAGGATTCGTTGATGACGTTCCTTTTGAAGGCGGTAAGGGCGAGAACTTTAAACTCCAGCTTGGCTCGGGTCAGTTTATCCCCGGCTTTGAGGATCAATTGGTTGGAGCAAATACAGGTGATGACGTTACTGTTAACGTTAAATTCCCTGAGGATTATCATGCAGAAGAACTCAAAGGTAAGGATTCTGTATTCAAAGTAAAAGTGAATGCTATACAGGTAAAAGAGCTTCCTGAAATTAATGATGATTTTGCTTCTGACGTCAGCTCATTTGATACTCTTGAAGAATACAAAGCTGATTTGAAAGAAAAGCTTGCAAAGGAAAAAGAAGAGGCGGCAAAAGACGGTATGATGTCTGAGGCTCTTAAGAAAGTTATTGATGCTACAGAGCTTGACATTCCCGCTCCGATGGTTGACAGAGAAGTAGATGATGAGGTTAACAGATTGTCATACAGAGTTAAAGCATATGGTATGACAGTAGAACAGTATTGCATGTGTATGGGAACTTCAATTGAAGAATACCGTGAAAAAGTACGTCCTCAGGCAGAGCTTAACATAAAGAGAGATCTCATTCTTGAGGCAATTGTTGCCGCAGAGGAAATTACTGTTACCGCAGAAGAACTTGACAAAGAGTTCGAAACGGCTGCTGAGTATATGAAGAAGCCTGTTGAAGAGGTTAAAGAGCAGTATGCATCTAACATTCCTGCTATTGAAGAGGAAGTTAAGAGACGTAAGGCTGCCGAGCTCATACTCGAAGCAGCAGTAAAGGTGCCCGCAAAGGAAGAAGCAGCAGAAGAAAAAGCTGAGAAAGCTGCTCCTAAGAAGAAAGCACCTGCAAAGAAAAAAGCTCCGGCAAAGAAAGCAGCTGAGCCAACAGCTGAAGAGCCGGCAACAGACGGAGAAGCTTAAGCCGACGGTAAGCGTTTCCTTCACAAAAGAAAAATTTAATCGTCGGAGAAATGGAGTTTTAATATGGCATTAGTACCGGTTGTTATTGAACAAACCAGCAGAGGCGAGAGGTCATACGATATTTATTCCAGATTATTGAACGACAGAATTATTGTATTGAGTGACGAAGTAAATGATGTAACGGCCAGTTTGGTTGTAGCACAGCTTTTGTTCCTTGAATCCGAGAATCCGGATAAAGACATACAGCTTTATATCAACAGTCCCGGAGGATCTGTTTCGTCAGGCATGGCTATTTATGACACGATGCAATTTATAAAGTGCGATGTATCTACAATCTGTATGGGCATGGCAGCAAGCATGGGAGCTTTCTTATTGGCTGCAGGTGCAAAAGGAAAGAGATTTTCTCTTCCTAACAGTGAAATTATGATTCATCAGCCTTTAGGCGGAGCACGCGGTCAGGCAACAGATATTCAGATTCAGGCAGAGCAGATTCTTAAAATTAAGGATAAGCTCAATAGAATTCTTAGTGAAAGAACAGGACAACCGCTGGAAAAGGTAATTGCTGACACTGAGAGAGATAATTATATGTCTGCTCAGGAAGCATTAGAATATGGTTTGATTGATAAAATCATGGAGAAAAGAATATAATTCAATAAGCTTTGAGATTATACGCCGCAAGTTTTTATAGGTTTTTCTATAATTCTAATTTGCGGCGCGCTTATTTACCAAGGAGGTTTATGAATGTCAAAAATTGAAGATAAGCAAGTTCGCTGTTCTTTCTGCGGTAAGCGGGAAGGCCAGGTTAAAAGACTTATAGCAGGTCCGGGCGTTTTTATATGTGATGAGTGTATTGATTTATGCTGTGATATATTACATGATGATTATTTAGATGAGGAGTTTGACAATTGCCTGGATGATGAAACTCTTACTGACGGCGAAGCAAAGCTTTTAAAACCGGCAGAAATAAAGGCGGCACTTGACGAATACGTCATCGGTCAGGACAGAGCCAAAAGAGCTCTTGCCGTAGCGGTTTATAATCATTATAAGAGACTTGACGATAATAAAAAGAATAAAAAGGAAAAGACAAAAAGAAAAACAACAAGCAATGAAGAATTGCCGGAGGGAACAAATGAGCAAAATAATGCTTTCGCAGGTGTAGAGCTTGCAAAAAGCAACGTGCTTTTAATAGGTCCTACAGGTGTTGGTAAAACGTATTTAGCACAAACATTGGCTAAGGTATTGAACGTACCGTTTGCCATTGCAGATGCAACGTCTCTTACAGAGGCAGGATACGTGGGCGAAGACGTTGAAAATATACTTTTGAGATTAATACAGGCAGCCGATTTTGATATAGAAAGAGCAGAAAAAGGTATTATATTTATCGATGAAATAGATAAAATTTCAAGACGCGGTGATAATCCGTCTATTACGAGAGACGTTAGCGGAGAAGGCGTACAACAGGCACTTCTTAAGATATTAGAAGGTACCGTTGCTGCAGTTCCTCCCCAAGGAGGAAGGAAACATCCTCATCAGGAGTTTATTAATATTGACACTACTAATATTTTGTTTATCTGTTCTGGAGCATTTGATGGATTGCCTAAAATAATTGAAAGCAGAACAGGAAAAAACACGATAGGTTTTTCGGGCAGTATTCACAGTAGTGAAAGCATGGATGTCAACGAACTTCTTAAAAAAGTAGAACCTCAGGATTTGTTGAAATTCGGTTTGATTCCTGAGTTTATTGGAAGAGTCCCCTTGATAGTAACTCTTGATGATCTTGATTCAAACATGCTTCGCGAAATTCTTACAACGCCTAAAAATGCTTTGATTAAACAGTATCAAAAGCTTTTGTCTTATGATGGGGTTGACCTTGAATTTGATGAGGGTGCAATTGATGCGGTTACTGAGATTGCTATTGCAAGAAAAACAGGTGCGAGAGGACTTCGTGCAATACTCGAAGATGCTATGATGGATGTTATGTATGATGTACCGTCAAATGAAGGACTTCAAAAATGTGTAGTAACGGCTGATACAATAAATAAAAAAGAAAAGCCGATTTTAATGTACAGCAAGAAGTCCGAAAAGAAAAAGACGGCATCTAAAAAAAGTGCAAAAACAAAAGCTTTGCCGGAGCAGAATATCCAGCCTTTGTCTGCTGTTGGAGCAGAGACGTCCGATAAGGGAGAGTAATTGTAATGGAAATACTGCAGAGTATTATTTTGGGACTGGTGCAAGGTTTGACAGAGTTTTTGCCCGTCAGCAGTTCCGGTCACCTTATATTAATGAAAAAACTTTTCGGTATTGACCAGGAACAGTTTGGATTAACATTTGATATAGCGTTGCATTTTGCAACGCTTATTGCAGTTTTTATTGTTTTCTGGCCTGATATTGTTGCGCTTATAAAAAAACCTATACAAAAGACAACGGGTTTGTTGATTATAGCGACCATTCCTGCTGCTTTGGTTGGAGTTTTCCTTGATGACTACATAGAACAAATTTCACAAAGCGGCGGTTTTTTGGGTATAGCATTTATAGCTACTGCGGCACTTCTTTTCTTTTCACAAAAAGCAAAGAAAAAAGATAAGACGATAGAACTTATGTCATATGCCGATGCTGCTGTAGTAGGTGTTATGCAGGGTGTTGCTGTAATGCCCGGCATATCGAGATCAGGCAGTACAACGTGCGCAGGACTTATAATGGGCGTTGAAAAAGAATCATCAATGAGATTTGCTTTTCTTATGTCTATTCCCGTTATTATGGGCTCTGCAGTTTTGGGCGTTAAAGATATTATTACAGAGCCTGCAGCCTTTGATGTTGTTCCTGTTGTGGTTGGTATGATTGCTGCGGGAGTTTCCGGATATTTTGCAGTAAAGTTTATGCTTAATTTCTTTAAGAAAAGAAGTTTGAATGTTTTTGCTGTTTATGTGGGAATTTTGGGCGTATGTATATTGGTTGACCAATTATTCTTTCAAAAATTCTTTACAGTATTTTTGGTGTAAAAAAACGGTAGGAGCATTATAAAAATGGACAAAGATGGAAGTATATTAACATTGGGAATAGAATCGAGCTGCGACGAGACTTCTGCTTCTGTTGTTGCAAATGGCAGAGAAGTCTTGTCTAATGTTATCTCGTCTCAAATAGAAATTCATAAGTCTTTTGGTGGCGTAGTGCCTGAAATTGCATCAAGGAAACACGTGGAGGCTGTCATAAGTGTTATTGATGCTTCTTTAAAAGAAGCAGGAGTGTCGCTGACAGATATAGATAATATAGGAGTGACGTTCGGCCCCGGATTGATAGGTGCTTTGTTAGTAGGCTTGTCTGCCGCAAAGACAATTGCATACATTACAAAGAAACCTCTTATACCTGTTCACCACATCGAAGGTCACATATCTGCAAACTTTATAGAGTATAAAGATTTAAAACCGCCTTTTGTATGCCTTGTGGCATCAGGGGGACACAGCCATATTGTTGACTGCAGGGATTATGGAGATTTTCGTATAATGGGAAGAACTCGCGATGATGCGGCGGGAGAGGCTTTTGATAAGATATCGCGTGCTTTGGGACTGGGATATCCGGGAGGCCCTATAGTTGATAAAATGGCAAAAGAGGGCAGTCCGAATGCAATAAAATTCCCGAAAGTCCATTTTAATGATAGTTTGGATTTCAGTTTTAGCGGAGTAAAAACATCTGTTCTTAATTATCTGAATAACTCTGCGGCGAAGGGAGAGGCAATAAATACGGCAGACGTATGTGCTTCGTTTCAAAAAGCAGTAGTTGATATACTTGTTGAGAATCTTATTAAAGCAGCTCAGCTTAAAGGGTATGGAAAAATATGTCTTGCAGGAGGCGTGGCAGCAAATTCCGCGCTTCGACAAGCAGCAGAAACTGCCGCTCATAATGCAGGCATCGAGTTTTACAGACCGTCACCGATTTTGTGTACAGATAACGGAGCGATGATTGCAAGTGCCGCATACTTTGTAATGAATAAGCGTAAAGCAGGTAATGATCTAAATGCCTTTGCCAATGTCAGTATCGAAAATATTGATGGTTTGTTTAATAATATTGCAAATTAAAGAAATAAGCTCTTTGTTTTCAATGTGATTTTCGGAGAATGTATATATAGTGTTCATCACAGCAATGGTTGAACAGGCATTGTTTTTCCATACGGCGTCAGCAGACTTTCGTATGGATTTTTCTATATTATCAACGGTTGTGTCATATTCCTTTGCAAGAGGAAGATAGATTAGCTTAGTAACCAACGTTATGGCGTCTTGTTCAAAATACGCGATCCTAACGGCATCTCTTAAATAAAAGAAGCCGCTATGGATCGGAGAAAAACCAAATTGATACAACGCTTTAGTTATTATTGCTTCTATTGATTTTATGCTTGATTTCATATAAACAGAAAATTTTATTGAAGGAAACCGTCGATTATTTTTTGCTCAGCTTCTTCTTCGGTAAGACCAAGCGTGCGAAGCTTCAAAATCTGTTCGCCTGCTATTTTGCCTATGGCAGCCTCGTGTATCAGCTCTGCATCAACATGGCTTGCTTCCAATGACGGCGAAGCCGTTACTGTACCGTTCTCTGCAAGAATTGCATCGCATTCGGAATGACCCGTGCAACGCACACGGCCAACTATTTTGGAATAAAATTCCTGATGAGAATTGCCCCTTGCAACAGATCTGGATACCAAATCAGCGCCCGAACCTTCACCCTTGAGAATAACGTCAAAATCAGTGCGCGCTTTTTCGACACCATCTGTCATAATACGCTCGCGCACAAGTAGCTTGGCATCTTTTTCCAGGACAGCATACGTTTTTCTTGTAGACACATCAACGCCGCCTAATTGAATAGTGTCCATTGTAAGAGAAGAATTTTCTTTTAAAATAATATCTGTAACAGGGTCAATCTTCTTTATGCCTTTTCCTTTACCTGTACCCAGATGCTTCTCGACGTAAACAACTTTAGCATCCTTTTCAAGAGTAAAACGATGAATACCGTTATGACCTGCAAGCCCATCATCGGCAGTATGGACACCGCAACCGGCAATAACAGTTACATCAGCGCCTTCTCCGATTATAAAATCATTATAAACAAGATCATCAAAAGAACCATGCGTAACGCAAGCCGGTATATATACCTTCTCACCCTTTGTACCGGGCTTAACCGTAATAACAATTCCCGGATTATCGGTTTTATTCTCTATCTTAATATTCTCTGTCGATTTACGAGCAGCACACTTGCCATCCTCGCGAATGTTATAGGCACTATCCTGAATTTCAGTCAAATCACCAAAATCAGAAACACTTTTAATTAAATCACTCGTAATAAAATTCATAAAGACTTACACTCCCTTCTTAGCTTTGATAGGACATCTCACTGTTTTCTCATCAGAAAGCAACGTAGGAAGAATCTTGTCGCGAGGTCCGAAATCTCTGATTTGACCGCCGGCAATAACTACGATGTCGTCTGCAATTGAAATAATGCGCTCCTGGTGCGAAATGATTATTAACGTACCCTTTCTCATCTCGCGTATCTCCTCAAAAGCCTCGACAAGCTTCGTAAAGCTCCACAAATCAATGCCCGCTTCAGGCTCATCGAATACGGAAATCTCAGCTTCCCTTGCAAGTACAGTGGCAATCTCAATACGCTTGCTTTCGCCACCCGAAAGAGATGTGTTCATTTCGCGGTCAATGTATTCCTCCGCACACAAACCAACCTTGCCAAGAAGGTTACAAAGCTCGCCCTTATTCATCGGTCTGCCGGCAGCAGTTTCCAAAAGATTGCGAACGGTAAGACCTTTAAAACGAACGGGCTGCTGAAAAGCATAAGCAATGCCGCTTCTGGCTCTTTCTGTAATGTCTACATTAGTTATGTCTTCATAAGAATCGTTCTTTTTGAGCAAAATTTTACCGGAAGAAGGCGTAACAACGCCGGCAATAAGCTTAGCCAAGGTTGTTTTACCACCGCCATTAGGGCCCGTAACCACTACTAATTTGCCATCACCAAACTCCAATGAAATATCCTTAATAATTTCTTTGCTGACACCGTTTTCGTCAGACAAATCCCATTTTATATTTTCAAGCTTTAAAGACATATAAAAAGCCTCCTGAAATTCACAAAATTTTGAGTTTAGATTATAACATTAGTACAAAGCGCAGTCAACAGAATGATTTTCTTCTTGACCCGATTGAAGTGGTGTTGTAAACTCTAATGTAGTTTAGGAGGCTTTTGTATGAAAAAACAATTCTGCTATGTAGCGTTAATTATATTATTATTAGTTTTGTGTGTTGCGTTCGTTTCTTGCAAAGACGAGGAAGGAGAGGCACCTAAAAGCGAACTGCTTGATATTTCAAAATTATCAACGAGCGGATATTTCCCGGATGCAAGGTATCACCAAAACAAAAAAATACTCAATTACTTCACAGGTGGCGAAAACGACAGCGGTTCACATTCCCTTGGTATAGTAGACTTGAGACGATATAGCGCAATTAACGTGTATTATGGCAGTGCCGAGAATTTAAAAGAAATCGGAAATCTCACGTTAAAAACCAATGACGGCGAAGAACTTGCATCTGTCAAATGTGTACCCGCAAAGGGCTGGGGTGATTTGTCAACAAAAATTACTATTGATGTATCAGAAATAAGGCACAAAGAAGAAATTATAATGACACTTGCAGAAGCCCAAAACGGCATAGTAGTACACACAATAGAAATGATTTACGGAGATTCATTTGGACTGTATATGCCAACAAACGACGATGGCGTATATATTTGCGGTGACGGTTCGGATCTAACGACTTACTATGAAAAAAACAAAAGTGAATATGAAGCGGCATGTCAATATTACAAGGACAATGGTTTTGAAGTATACAACAGCAGTAAGAAAAACGGAAATTTCTTTACAACGCTGACAAAAGGCGCAGAAATGGCTCACATATACTGGTTAGAAACCGAAAGAGAATTGAATATAATTTACTCGCTTGTAAATGGTGCAAAGCTTCCTCCCAAAACGCCGGCAATTACTACAGGCAACACAACCACAACCGTTACGCAGCTTAAAGGAAACGGTAACGAAACAATGGGATACGTTATACAGCTTGCAGACGGCAGCTTCATTGTTTATGATGGCGGAGATGCTTCGTGTGCAGGTCAGCTAATAGAAACGTTAAATGATCTTAAAATCGGCAATGACATTACTGTGCGAGCATGGGTTCTTACTGTAGAAGATGATGCCCACATAGGATGCTTTAAAGAAATAGCATCAAAAAATGCAGGAGACATTAAGCTTGAAACGGTTATTGCAGCGCCCGTTTACAAAAAGTTTTCTTCTCCGTATGGCAAAACTTACCTTTCAAGTGCTCTCAAAGAAGACGTTGAGAAATTCAACGGAGCAAAATTATGCTACGTTCACACAGGTATGGATTTTACATTCTGTAATGTTAAAATGGAAATTCTTTTCACTGCAGAAGAATTATATATAAGTGACCCACCAAGAGCAGATGATGCCACCGGGGAAGTTTCCGTAGCGGAATTTGGCAACACGTCACTGGTGTCGCGCATAAGTACCGAAAACACGAGTATGCTTGTGCTTTCTGACTGTGGCGCTTATACCGCAAGAAGGATGGGAATTTATTACGGCAACTATTTGGAGAGCAATATTTGCCAAATGGGACAACATGGCAAGGGAGATATACCGTTGTACATTTATAATATGATTGCGGCGCCAATTGTTTTCTGTCCGACAACATCAAATGTTTTTGCTGAAGACGCTATGAATAAGGAAGTGCGTGACGTTCTTGCATCATCGCCTGTTACGCAAATGGTTATTTTGCTTGATTCTGATGCAACAACGGTAAATATGAATGCAAATATTGTTAAACCCGAAAATACACCTCTTGAAGTGGCATATGAATATACCTGCCTTGATGGTGAAAAGATAGAATATTACCTTGACGTTACAGAGGATGAGGTAATAAGTTTTTGCGAAGAAATTGTAAAAAGAGGATTTAAGAAGACTCAGTCAAATAAAACCGGAGACAATTTGTCTACGACGATGATCAAAGGGTCGGAAATGATTCACGTGTATTGGTATTCATGCGAAAAAAGGATGACTGTTGTAAATTCTGCAAAGGGTGCTGAGTCGCTGCCGGGTAAGCCGAAAGTGACAACAGGCAACATTAATACAACAGTAACACAACTGAAATCTACTGAGATTAATGGCATGGGGTATGTTATACAGCTTGCAGACGGTAGCTTTATGATATACGATGGGGGATATGATAAAGAAGATATATTGGAAGAACTTTGGGGAGTTCTCAATGAATTGACACCGAAAGGCAAGGAAATCATTATCCGTGCATGGATTTTGACGCACTCCCACGGTGACCATTACGGAACGTTCGTTTCTTTCAGCAATAAATATGCAGAAAAAGTTAAGTTGGAGACCGTTATTGTTTCTCCGACAACCGAAAAAGAAAGAGCTTTGCAGAAAAATGATGGTTATTTGATGTACAATCTCAAGAATGACGTTGCAAAATTTGCCGGAGCTAAAATATGTAACGTTTTCCCGGGAATGATACTGCAATTTTGTAACGTTGTTGTGGAAATAATGGATACGTATCACGATTCATATATTTTATCGACAGTAAAAGGTACTTCCAATAACACGAGCATAATATCAAGAATTTACGCTAACAACGGCAAAATGCTTTTCCTTGCAGATGCCGGTATGGATCAAGCTGAACATTTGGCTATCGTGTACAAAGATCATCTTTTGAGTAACGCATGTCAGGTTTCTCATCACGGAGTGGAAGATTTCCCGTTGATCGTTTACAGACAAATACATCCAAGTGTTTTGTGGTATCCATGTAATACAGAGCTTTACAATTTAAAAAACCGTGATGCTGATGTAAGAGCGGCACTCAAAAATTCGAGGTATGTGGAAGAAATACTTTTGCATGATACGAGAATTACTAAAGCTTTTTAAAAATATGAGGTGGAGATTTCCACAGGAAAATAATATCGGCTTTGATAAGAATATTCTTTATACTGCTTTCTTTGGCTTGCCCAATATTTCGGGCAAGCCGTTTTATCTTTAATTGTAAATCGCCTGCCGTAATTATAGGCTTTCTAAAAAATCTTGAAGTTTTTTTCGTTGCTTTGCAGAAAGCTTTGATACAGCTTTATCAAAATCGTCGTGCTCATCTGTGTCAAAGAAATCTTTTAGTGTAATACCTAGACCATAACATATATATTCTAAGTATTCTATCGTGGGTTGTTTTTTACCTAATTCAATATCTCTTAAGAAGCTTTGAGATATACCCGAAAGATTTGCTAATTTATTTACAGTTATGCCCTTTTTTTCTCTGAAAAAAGTAATTCTTTTGCCAACGTCCAAAACACTAACCTCTTTTCTGCAATCATAAATTACAATTAGAATAACATCAAACGCTAATACTTATTACATCTAAAGTATTGACATATTATATCTATAGATATATAATAAACTCCGTATTAATTGATATACGTAAGAAAAGATTGTGAAGGAGAGGATTAATTTGTTTAAAAAGCGTCTGTTTTCGGTTTTAGTTTGTCTGGTTGTAATATGTAGCTCTGTAGTTGTTGTTTGTGCAGCTCCGGTAGCAAAGCTTACCGAAGATATCAATAGTGTTAAAAGAGGAGAAACTGTTAATTTTGTTATCAGTGTTTCAG
>JAGAQK010000007.1 GCA_017622825.1 Clostridia bacterium
ATAACCACACAAAAATCGACATGCTGTTTTTGTATAAATTCAAAAACATTATTGACTTTGAGAAGAAGCTCTCTGCAAATCCCAAAAACGTGGACGTTCTTTATGAAGCAAAAAGAATCGGCATAAGCGACAAATACATTGCAAGCGTATGGGATATGGACGAGCTTGAAGTATTCCGTTTCAGAAAAGAAAACAATATCTTCCCTGTGTACAAAATGATAGACACCTGCGCCGGCTCTATCGCCAGCGACGTTCCGTATCTTTACTCAACGTACGAGGAAGAAAACGAGTCAGTAGCATCTGACAGGAAAAAGATTATCGTGCTCGGCTCCGGCCCGATTCGTATCGGACAGGGCGTTGAGTTTGACTACTCCACGGTACACGCTATACAAACTATCAAAAATTGTGGTTATGAGGCAATTATTATAAATAACAACCCCGAAACCGTTTCAACAGACTACACTACAAGCGACAAGCTTTACTTTGAGCCTTTGACTGTTGAAGATGTAATGAATGTTATTACTCTTGAAAAACCCGAGGGCGTTATCGCTTCATTGGGTGGACAGACAGCTATCAATCTTGCCGACAAGCTTGATGCTTTGGGCGTTGAGCTTATAGGCACAGGCGTCGAGGCAATTGAAAGAGCAGAAAACCGCGACAGTTTTGAGAAAATTATGGAAGAATTGCAAATTCCGCAGCCAAAAGGCCGCGCCGTTACGAATATCGAAGCAGGTATTGAAGCTGCCGCAGAAATCGGCTATCCTGTTCTCGTTCGTCCCAGCTACGTTTTGGGTGGACGTGCGATGCAGATTGTTCAGAATGAGAAGGCTTTGAGAGTTTATCTGCGCTCTGCGGTTGAGGTTGACGAGAAGCAGCCTGTTTTGGTTGACAAATATATTTCCGGTAAAGAGCTTGAAGTTGACGCTATCTGCGACGGCAAAGAAGTGTTCATCCCCGGCATTATGGAGCACGTAGAAAGAACAGGTATCCACTCCGGTGACAGTATCAGCATTTACCCTACGTTCAGCGTTAGCGAGAAGGTCAAAGAAACTATCGTTGATTATACGAAACGTCTCGGCTTGGGAATCGGCATTATCGGTCTTTACAACATACAGTTTATTGTTGATTCAAAAGAAGACGTTTACGTTATCGAAGTTAACCCACGTTCTTCACGTACCGTTCCGTTCCTTTCAAAAGCTACGGGATACTCAATGGCTGATATTGCCACAAAGTGTATTTTGGGTGAAAGCCTTAAAGACCAGGGAATTACAATTATTCGTCCGAAAGAAAAAGACAGATGGTATGTTAAAGTACCTGCATTCTCGTTCTCAAAACTCAATGACCTTGATGCATATCTCTCACCTGAAATGAAATCAACGGGAGAAGCTATCGGCTATGACAAGAAGCTTACAAGAGCAATTTACAAAGCTCTCATTGCTTCAGGTATGAATGTTGTAAACTACGGTACAATTCTTGTTTCAATTGCTGATAAAGATAAAGAAGAAGCATTGCCGCTTATTAAGCGTTTCTATCAATTAGGATTTAATATTGAAGCTACAGAGGGCACTGCAAAATTCCTTCGCAGCCATAATATCAAAACCAGAATTAAGCAAAAGCTCAGCTCCGGCAGCACTGAAATACTTACTTCTATAAGACAGGGACACGTTAACTACGTTATAAGCACACGTGACGTTGATATTGCTTCACAGCAGACAGACGGTTACAAGATTCGCCGCTGTGCAGTTGAAAACAACGTTACAATGTTCACTGCTCTTGATACAGTTAAAGTTCTGCTTGATGTACTTGAAGAAATAACAATGGGCGTTTCAACAATTGATGCTGAATAACTTTGAAAGGAAATATGATGGAGCAAAGTTTATTTACGGTAAAAGAAAATATTTCCATAAATACCAATGTGTTTCGCATGACTTTGGAAGGTGCGTCCTCAAAAGGTCACAAGCCCGGACAGTTCGTCAATTTTAATATTGACGGCTGTTATTTGAGGCGGCCGATTTCCGTATGCGACTCTACTGACACCACGCTTACCGTAATGTATAAGGTTGTGGGCGGTGGTACGGAAATTCTCAGCAAAACCAAACCCGGCGATACGCTTGATATTTTAACTCACTTGGGCAACGGATTTGACGTGAATGCTGACTGTTCATCTCCCCTACTTATAGGTGGCGGTATTGGTTGCCCGCCTTTGTATAAATTGGCAAAAGAGCTTATTGCAATAGGTAAAAAGCCCCACGTGCTTCTTGGTTTTAACAATCCTCAGGAAGTTATTCTTGAAGAAGACTTCAAGGCATTGGGCGTTAATGTCACTGTGGTGACAAAAGGATTCGTTACGCAGGCTGATGTTTTTACTTCACGTAATTTTGACTATATTTACACGTGTGGACCTATACCAATGCTTAAAGCAATATATGATGGCAGTGTTGTCAGCGGCCAATATTCATTTGAAGAACGCATGGGCTGCGGTTTTGGCGCTTGTATGGGCTGCTCTTGTAAAACGAAATACGGCAATAAAAGGATTTGTAAAGATGGCCCTGTGCTCGTAAAGGAGGAGATTATATGGTAAATGAGAGACTTCAAGTTGAGCTATGCGGTCTTAAATTGGATAATCCTATAATTCCTGCCAGCGGTTGTTTTGGTTATGGCAAAGAGTTTGCTGAGCTCTACGATATTAATATTCTCGGCTCGTTCTCTTTTAAAGGTACGACCGTAGAGCCGCGTTTTGGTAATCCTGCCCCGCGAATTGCAGAAACACCTGCCGGTATGCTTAATGCGGTCGGTCTTCAAAATCCCGGCATAGACCACGTTATAGCCCACGAATTACCTGAGATGAAGAAATATTTCAATAAAAAAGTAGTGGCGAACATTAGCGGTTTCGCAGTTGAAGAATACGTAAAATGTGCGTCAATGCTTGATAAAGAGGACTCCGTGGGCATTCTCGAGGTAAATATCAGTTGCCCCAATGTACACGGCGGCGGTATGAGCTTTGGCACAAACCCGAAGTCAGCGGCCGAAGTTACGAAGGCAGTAAAAAAAGTCACAACGAAGCCTGTTGTAATAAAGCTCACGCCTAATGTAACTGATATAAAAGAAATGGCTTTGGCTTGTGAGGAGGCCGGTGCTGACGGTATCAGCCTTATCAACACGCTTCTTGGTATGA
>JAGAQK010000057.1 GCA_017622825.1 Clostridia bacterium
CCATTATATTACTTTCAGGTGTGTTTACTACTATTATTCCTCTTGCTGTTGATGCTTTAAGGTCAATATTATCAACACCGTTACCTGCTCTTCCCACTACTTTGAGGTTAGGAGCTTTTTCCAGGAGTTCTTCATTTACCTTCGTAACGCTTCTTACTATCAAAGCGTCATATTCTCCTATTATTTCAAGAAGTTCTTCTCTGCCGATACCGAATTTTACATCAACATCAAAGCCTTTCTGTTTTAAATGCTCTATACCTTCAAGTGCAATGCTTTCTGTTACTATTATCTTCATAAATACATCTTCCTCTCAATTAATCATCTTTTTAAGATACATCTTTTCTATTATATCGTGTTACCGCAAAAAAGTAAAACACTAAATCACAGGTCAAGCTCTACTTTTTTTGCGGACGGCTCATAGATTCTATATGTAACTCCTGCTGCATCCATCATTTTCTTTGAAGCTTTTACCGAGTCTGTTTCAGCATACTTATCTGACATATAAATTACTTCTTTTATGCCTTTTTGAATTATTGCTTTTGTACATTCGTTACACGGAAACAACGTAGTGTAAATTCTTGCTCCCGCCAGCGGTCCGCCGTTGTAATTAAGTATTGCATTAAACTCTGCGTGGCACACGTATATGTATTTCGTCTCCAGCGGCGTGCCCTCTCTTTCCCAAGGAAATACGTCGTCGGAGCAGCCGATGGGCATTCCGTTGTATCCTAACGAAAGTATTCTGTTGTCGCTACCAACTATGCATGCGCCTACTCCGGTGTTGGGGTCTTTGCTTCTCATGGACGAAAGCATTGCTATTCCCATAAAGTATTCGTCCCATTTTAAATAATCTTCTCTCTTCATATTATTTATTCATCTCCTTGAAAATTTTTCAATTTCGTCTGTTTCCTCTTGTTATTAATATTAGTCTCAGCAAGCTGGCAAGTGTTGTTGCCAATGCTGCCACGTACGTCATCGCTGCGGCGGTGAGAACTTTTTTCGTCCCTGCTATCTCGCTATCGCTGAGCATACCGCTGTTTTTGAGTGATGCCACTGCTCTTCTTGATGCGTTGAATTCTACCGGCAGCGTGATAAATTGGAAAACTGCTGACGTTGCGAACAGTATTATTCCCAAATTTATCATTAAGTCGTATTGCATGAACAGTCCTACTATCAGCACTATCCATGAAATGCCCGAGCAGAAATTTACTACCGGTACGAAAGCGTTTCGTGCGACGAGTGGGAAATAACTTTGTGCGTGTTGTACTGCGTGGCCTGCTTCGTGGCATGCTACGCCCAATGCTGATAC
Organism: Clostridia bacterium; assembly: GCA_017622825.1. Classification (GTDB taxonomy): domain Bacteria; phylum Bacillota; class Clostridia; order UBA1212; family UBA1255; genus Egerieisoma. Next base: position 1,307 of record JAGAQK010000057.1, read on the forward strand.
GGATCTGCTGCCGTAAACTTCTGACGAGAGCTTTATTACTTTGCTTCGTGGGTCGTAATGGTCCGTTAGTTCCCCGCCTGTTGATATGACTGCTACGTCTGTCACGCCGTGCTCTCTGAGCACTCTTTGTGCCATTTCTGCGCCTGTTATGCCTGCTCCTGCGTAAACGTTTGAGTATTTTTTATAAGTTGACCTCATTATGCCTTGTATGATGAGTGATGCTATCATTACAGGGACTACGAGCACAATATACCAATAATCAATAAAAAAAGGCCACATTTGTTTCGCTCCTTAAAATATATTTCTCTTATTGTACCACAAAAACGTGCTTTTAATCAATGTATTTAGTTATTTTACTTCAGAATATACGTAATTCATTCTGCCGTATGGCGCCGCGTCGCCGTGGCAATAAAACGTATTGATGTCGTATTCGCCTTTCTCGTTTTTTTGATAATTGTCTGCCCATTTGAACTGTAAATCAATCAATTCGTCTTTATTTCCCAATTCTTTTCTCGGTATTGCAATCATCATTTTATTTTCTTCGACTTTTATGTCGACTTCGCACACTTTTTCCCAGTTCCAGCCTCCGCGGCACTGCGAAAGCAGTGCTTTGTTCGGCGCGCCGTTCAGCTTATCCTGCGCGCTACCGTCGTTTCCATATTTTTCCAGATTTACCGCAAATTGGTATCCATACCAATTTTTGACATTTTTTCCTGTTTTTAGGAACAACGTCATCCAGTTTTCATCAGAAGCATCTGTTATTTTGCTGGCTGTCTCGGCATAAAAATATATGTTTTCGCTATCTCTGCAAACCTTTAAAACTGTAAAATCATTTCTCCCGGTACTGTCTTTATATTCGAGATTTCCGAATCCTTTGGCATTTCTGTCAGCCGTATCGTTGCTGTAATCAGTGTAGACCGCCGTAATTTCCGTATCATCCCACTGGGAAAATTTTCCATAAATGTCAATTTTTTTCTCTTTTCCCACATAAACACGTCTTGGTGCGCCTTTGTATTTTCTGATATAGCTACAAAGCTGCATGTAATAATTGTCTCCGAAAACTTCCCCTGCCGGTTCTACGTCGCGGCTACAATTGTACGTTGCGCAGTCCACAAACCAAATCGGCTCATCTTTTATTATGCCCGCCGGCTGCCTTTGTGCCACCCATTCATTCCAACCGGTAACAAATACCATTTCTGGGTCCTGCTCAATGGCATACTCCCACTGTTTCGCAAAATTATATCCGTACGAAACGGCATCTTCTGCCGTATCGTTCGCACCATTGTGCCACGACCTTGTCATATCGTTGCCCCCGTACCACGCCGTTGCGCTGAATCTGCACGTGTCTGAATGCTGCGCTACAGAAACGTTCATTACTTCTTTTCGACCATTTCTGCCATAAACCGACTCAGGTTTGAGCGCTCTTTCAAATTCCATCCACGGAAATCCATTGTCGCATCTGCCTGCATTTGGCCACACTGACTCTTTAAATGTAAAAAATTCTTTTATTTCTTGACTTGCTTCTGCCTCTATACCTATTATCATAGGTTTTCCATCATGTTTAAACCATAATTCCTCCAACCTTGGATATTTATCATGAAGTTCTTTGTTTTTGTATATATTTTTAAAAATATGTTCCATCGTCTGTCCTGATGCAGAGTTTGTATAAAAAGACATTTTGGGCACGTCCACACCTTTTTCCAAATACTCGTACCATATTGCAATTATCTGTTGCATTCTTTCATCATACGTGGGTCCATTGGTTGTATCGAAAACAATAAAATCAACACCCGCATCAGTTAGCATTTGAAGATGTTTTCTCATTACCCAATCATCAGAAGATCTATAATAACCAAACAATGGCTTTCCCCAAAAATGGTGGTTGCCTCTTGGACCACCTCCGGCAGCATACCAATTTTCCTCAGACTCAATCGCCTTTGGATGAGCCTTCACAATTGCACTTATATCATACGGTCCATCTGTACCGTGCTCACCTATCCACAAGAAATAAAAAATTCCTACCTTTCTATCCTTTCTCACATCACTCGTCTCATTATCATTCGGCAAAACTCTACCCAAATCATCCATAGCCCCAAAACAACCATTTTTCTCCGAAAACGGTCCTATATATTTTTCAAACATTTTTCCACACCCTTCAATCTTTTATCTTTCTTCAACATTTTGTTTTTAGTAACCTAAAAACAATTATACTCACTCACCCCCTTCTGTCAATCTCAGCGTTTTTACTTTTTGGCCGGGTCCTAAGTAAAAAGATTTAAGTTACTTAGCCCAAACCTTAATTCCCTTCCGCGTTTTTACTTTTCAGCCGGGCTCTAAGTAAAAACAATCCAAATTTTTAAGTCAGACCTTGGTTTTTATCTGCGTTTTTACTTTTTGGCCGGGTCCTAAGTAAAAATGACTTCCGTTTCTAAGCTCAGACTACAGTTTGCTACTTATCAGTATCTATTTCTAATAAATTTACTATAAAGTATTTCGGCATAGTAGAGGATAGATTTATAGAGCAGATAAATGTTGGAAATTCAAATGATGTGCCTATGAAATTTTCCTAATGTGAAAACGATGTAAAAATTGACAAAAAAAAGGTAGCCTGCGAAAGAGGAACGACCGCAAGCTACCACGCAAAAAGTATTAAAAAGGATATCACCGATGTGAGATTTGACTCTCTCATCGTCTTTTGCATGTGAGATTTTAACACAAAACGTTTATTTTATCAACAGCAAATATACATATAAATTCGTTCTTTTTTGCATTTTTGACATTTCACACTAAATATTTACACAAAAGTAACAACTTTTTTCGTTTATATTGGCATAAAAAAATAACCTACACCTTGTAGGTTATCTCTCAAAAGTATTAGAAAAGGTATTATGAAAAACTCTCTGCAAAAGGCAACAAACACTAAACAAGCCCCTTGCGTTACGTAGTTTAACACCTTATTTGTATGCTGTCAATATATTTTTTATAACATATTGACGCTTTGTTGCAAAAATACAAAAACAACACCAAAATTTGTCGAAAAACGTCGAACGATTCTGTCATATTATTTCCCAGGAAATAACAATAACACAAAGACAAGAGTTATACTGTACAAAAACTAGCAAAAAGACTGGATGGTAATAATGGTTTATATAATACTTGATTTAATATTTCTTATTTTGATAATGCAATGCGCTTTTTGGGATATAAAAAAGAAAATCATCCCAAACAAAAAAAGCCTTGCAATTTTTTTAATTGCACTCGTCAAAATAGTGTATATCGCCGTACACTATTTATTCTTTAATGAAACCTTATCTTTCGATATTACAGAATACTTCTACTCTCGCCTCGGCGGCTTTTTTATTGCCTTGTTACTTTTTGGTATACCATATATGATAAAGCAAAGTGTCGGAGCCGGAGATCTAAAAATAGCCTGCTCCTCTGGTCTGTTTTTAGGTTTCAGCAGTGCTTTAACAGCGTTTTTCACCGCATTCTTATCCTGTGCTGCTTATGCAATTATTCTGCAAATATATGTCAAAATAACAAAAAAAGCAACGGCCAAAACAGTGCCGTTTGCTCCTTTCTTACTTATAGGTTCAGCATACGTGTTAATAAAAAATTTTTTCTTATAAACCACATAGTACTCGTCTTAAAAAAGAACTCCCCTAACTTTCAAAATATCCTCCATCAGTGACTTAAACGCCTCCGGCTTAATAGATTGAGGCCCGTCGCACAAAGCGTGCTCCGGATCATTATGGACTTCAACCATGATACCGTCTGCTCCCGCCGCAACAGCAGCCAAAGCCAAAGGACGCACGAGTCCGGCTATTCCGGATGCATGGCTTGGGTCAACAATTACAGGTAAATGCGACATCTGTTTTAAAAGCGGAATCGCAGAAACATCCAAGGTATTCCTCGTAGCAGTCTCAAAAGTCCTAATACCGCGCTCGCACAAAATAACATTCTCGTTGCCACTTGCCATTATATATTCCGCGCTCATCAAAAACTCTTTAAGAGTGTTTGCCAATCCCCTTTTAAGCAAAATAACCTTATCAGTCCTGCCGATTTCCTTGAGAAGTTCAAAATTTTGCATATTACGAGCACCGATTTGTATAACATCTACATGTTCAAAAACATCAATGTTTCCAATATCCATAATTTCCGAAACAATCGGCATTCCTGTCATCTGTTTTGCATACAAAAGCAACTCTATACCCTTACTGCGAAGCCCTTGGAATGAGTACGGCGATGTTCTAGGCTTAAACGCCCCTCCTCGAAGCATCGAAGCCCCGGCTGCTTTAACTGCCTTTGCTATGTTGCATATCTGCTCGGTAGATTCTACGGAACATGGCCCGGCTATCGCGGCAAAATTACCGCCACCTACTTTTGCATTTCCTATTTGAATGACCGTATCTTCCGGATGAAACTTGCGATTCGAACTTTTATACGGTTCTTTTACTTTAACAACTTTTTTTACAATATCCAAACCTTGTACAAGGTCGACGTCAACATTTTGAGTTTCCCCTAAAAGGCCAAGAATTGTTCCCTTCTCGCTCGCTAAACTGTGTACTTCTACGCCAATGTCATTCAGCCATTCCTTTAATATTTCAAGTTGTTTTGGATTAGCCTTTTCCTCAACGTAAATTATCATTTTCTGCCAATATCCTTCCTATAGAAAGAATCCGTCCACGAAATTTTCTCGACACCTTCATAAGCTTTTGCAATAGCATCTTGAAGAGTTCCTCCCAAAGCTGTAATTCCCAAAACTCTACCACCGGCATTATAAAACTTGCCGTTATCTTTTTTTGTACCCGCATGATACACAGTAACACCTGTTTTTGATGCTTCATCAAGTCCCGAAATTTCATAACCCGACTGATATTTCACAGGATAACCACCAGAAGCTACAACCACACAGCATGCCGCTTCTTTTTTCCACTTAATGTCAATCTCATCAAGTTTTTCATCAATAACAGCATCAAAAATATCAATTAAATCAGTATCCAATCTTGGTAGAACACACTGCGTCTCCGGATCTCCAAAACGTGAATTATATTCTACAACCTTTGGTCCGTTAGGAGTAAGCATCAAACCAAAATAAATAACTCCTTTATATTTAATCCCCTCTGCTGCCAAAGCTTCTACAGTAGGCTTAAATATCGTGTTCATACAAATGTCTGCAATCTCATCTGTGTAATTAGCGCTTGGCGAGAACGCACCCATTCCACCTGTATTCGGTCCCTTGTCACCATCGAATACGCGCTTATGATCTTGCGATGATACCATCGGTTTTACAGTTTTGCCATCAGTGAACGCCAGCACTGTTACCTCCGGTCCTGTCATAAATTCTTCTATAACTACTCTACTTCCCGATTTACCGAACATTCCATCATCAAGCATTCCTTTTACTGCCTCACACGCCGCATCAAAATCGGGTGCAATAATAACGCCTTTTCCTAACGCAAGTCCGTCAGCCTTAATAACTGCCGGATACTTTTGTTCGGGACGTTTGAGATACTCAATTGCCTCATTACTGTCCGTAAAAACTTCATAATCAGCCGTTGGAATATTGTATTTTTTCATTAAAGCCTTAGAAAAAACCTTGCTCGCCTCTATTTGCGCCGCCTTTGCTACAGGTCCGAAAGCTCTTATCCCTGCCGCTTCAAGATCATCTACCATTCCCAAACTAAGCGGATCATCGGGAGCAACCATGACCATATCGATTTTATTGTCCAATGCAAATTTAACTGCTGACTCCTTGTCTACAGCCTTAAATGGCACACAAATCGCATCTTCTGAAATGCCACCATTTCCCGGCGCACAGTAAAGCTCAGGCTTTTTATCACTCTCTGCCAATTTTTTGATTATTGCATGCTCACGGCCACCGCCGCCTATTACCAATATTTTCATACAAGGTTTCTCCCTTTCCTCAAAATCATTAAGTTCTCTAAAATTCTCAACTTTTACTGAGAATTTTTATCGCTTCCGGTAAAATTATATGTTCAGCTTCCTTCATAACTCTTGCTTGCAGTACCTCAGGTGTGTCCCCCTCCTGCACGTATACTGCTTTTTGCAGAATTATTTTTCCACCGTCAACCTCTCCGTTTACGAAATGTACAGTTGCGCCCGTTACTTTCACGCCATATTTCAACGCTTCCTGGTGTGGCACTAAGCCATAAAAGCCTTTGCCGCAAAATGACGGTATCAGCGAAGGATGCACGTTAATAATCTTATTTTCAAATTTCTTTATAAATTCTTCACTTAACACAGTAAGAAATCCGGCAAGCACAATTAAGTCGACTTTTTCCGTCTCAAAATGGTTCGCCAATGCTACACTATACTCATTAGTGTCGGCATATGCTTTTCTTGGCATGCAAACAGCCTTAATACCATGTTTTTTTGCTCTTTCAAGAGCAAAAACGCCTTCTTTACTTGACACAACCGATGTTATCTCGCAATTTCCAAGATAACCGTCCTCAATCCTGTCTATTATCGCTTGCAAATTTGTGCCGCCTCCGGAAACAAGAACCCCGATTCGAAACATATACGTTCCTCCGTTAATTTAGTACTTTATTTCACTGTAAGTGTGCCTCTTGTCATACCGTCTTCCGGTAATTTATCAGAAACAACACCAATTTTATACGCTTTCTCGCCTTTCTCGCCAAGATAACTGATAATTGAATCTGCCTCTTTTGCATCAACAGCCATTACCATACCAATACCCATGTTAAACGTGTTGTACATATCAATTTCCTCAACATGTCCCAATTGCATAAGTGTACTAAATATCGGCAATACAGGCCAGCTTCCTCTGTCAATAATATAACGCAGGCTGTCATTACCCATTCTCGGAATATTCTCAAAGAATCCTCCGCCTGTGATATGTGCAATACCTTTAATCTTGTATTTCTCTATCAAATCCAAAACCGTCTTAACATATATCTTTGTGGGCTTGAGAAGTTCTTCTCCCATCGTGCAACCGAGACTCTGTACATATTCACCAAGACGCTCTTTTGATGGGTTAATTATCTTTCTTACAAGCGAATATCCGTTGCTGTGAACTCCCGATGACGGTAGTCCCACGAGCACGTCGCCCGGCTTTATCTCACTACCGTTAATTATCTTATTCTTAGACACAGCTCCTACCGCAAAACCTGCTATATCAAACTCGTCAACACTGTAAAATCCGGGCATTTCAGCTGTCTCGCCTCCAACAAGTGAGCATCCTGCCTGCAAGCATCCGTCTGCTACACCTTTTACGATAGTTGCTACTCTCTCCGGAATATTCTTGCCAACAGCTATGTAGTCAAGGAAAAACAATGGTTCAGCGCCACTACAAACTATATCATTAACGCACATTGCCACACAATCAATACCTACTGTATCATACTTATCTGTAAGGAATGATATTTTAAGTTTGGTTCCTACACCATCTGTTCCTGAAATAAGTACAGGCTGTTCAAATTTACTGAGATCCAATTCAAAAAGCGAACCGAATCCCCCTAATCCTGTCAGAACTTCTTTTCTAAAAGTCTTGTTTACATGTTCTTTCATAAGGCGCACGGCCTCATAACCTGCTTCTACATCTACTCCTGCATCTTTATAATTAGCCATTTTTTATTACCTCCTGAAGCTGTGCATTTTTCTTTTCAACTTTTTCTTCAAGCTCTTGCTTGTACTCTTTCAATTTTATTTGCAATTCTTTATTCTTTGTAGCCATAATCTGAGCTGCCAAAACTGCTGCGTTCACACTGCCGTTTATTGCCACAGTTGCTACCGGTATTCCGGGAGGCATCTGTGCAATGGCAAGGAGCGCATCCATTCCGTCCAATGCATCACTCTTAATTGGTACTCCTATAACAGGAAGCGTTGTATATGCCGCGATTACTCCCGGCAAATGTGCTGCTTTGCCTGCTGCTGCAATTATGCAGGAAAAACCTTTCTTCTGCGCACTTTTTGCAAGTTCGCGTGACTTTTCGGGAGTCCTGTGTGCGGAACAAACCACACATTCAAACTCTATCTCAAACTTCTTCAAAGTCGAAAGGCAATCTTTCATTACCCCGTAGTCCGAATCACTTCCCATAACTACCAGAGCCTTCATTTTTTTCGTTTTCTTTGCTTGTGCTGTTTCCATGATAAAAACTCGTACTCCTTAAATTTACTCAAGAAATCCCACCGCAGAAATCGCTTTTTCCAGTTTTCTACAGCTCTAGCAATCATATCAAAGTAACTCTTTTTTGTCAATCAAAAACAGTCCCCATTATCCTCGCATGAGTCACCTCCTTTTTCCTCACAAAACGCCATTCTCCGGGCTTCTATATAATCATATTTTTTCCTATTGTAACCTGTTACTATCCCCTGCTGTGCGCCATTTTCCATAATATCCAGTAAAATTCGTTCAATCTCGGGCATACTTATCCCCATAGTCGTATCAATCAGCACAAGTTGGCTTCCCAAATGAATCCCCATCTGCTCATATTTCACAATTTTTACTTTCTGATCCTCCCTGTACTTTTCATCATTCATCATACCAAGCAACTCCACAAAACGCACGCCATCCTCTAAAAATATCGTGAAATCCGGCACCACGCCCCCTCCGACGTTCATTTCGTATAAATATGGTATCCCCATTTCTTTTAGTTTATTTGCAAACAAACATTCGTTTTTCGACCGCACCTCCTCTCCCAGATCTGTCACTATAAGTCCATTCGGTTCGTAAAACGAAATATACCCGCTCTTTCTGCGGTTTTGCTCTGTTTCCCTCTTGATTTGCACATAGCTATCCTTATTCTCCATAGACTTTCTTACAGACTCCATAACCGACTCAACTGTTGTCAATTTTTCTGTGCTTTTTTTAAACGAGTTCACTACTGCAATCGCGTTTTCCAGTTGTTGCGTCGCATTTTTTATCCGCATCTCAATATCTTTTCTATATTCTATACGGTCGCGAATTTCCCAAACAGGATCATTCGAGTCGCGACGTTTTTTCCCTTTTACCGGCAAATGAAACTGCCCCTTCCCAAAAACATCAATATTCTCATAATGATAGCTATATATTCTCTCCTCTCCATTCGCCAAAACTCGCTTTTGCTGCGACTTCTTTACAATTATATTTCCCTGCTCAAAATGACTTAAATCAATCTGCTGCAAACTATACAACGTACATCCACTTTTCCACATTTCTGCCTTTGCTTTTTTCCGTTCGGAACAATGTGCGCTCATTCTAAGTCTACCTCCCCTTTCAAGTCACAATTTTCATATAAATTATTTATCTTTCTTCATATTAATTCATCGTTGCAACATATTACCACACGCACAATCGTTCGTCAATATATTTTTTCACAAAAATCAAATATTTTTTTAGCGAATAATATCCATTTTTTACCAAAAAGTTTCCTTAATTTTCCATTTTTACCAACTATTTCCATCGCCTTTTCCATATCCATTTTCTAATAATTTTCCAAGATTGCCTTCCCACCATTATCATCCGAGTGTTTTTACTTTTCAGATAAGCGTAAAGTAAAAACGTGTTAATTGAGCTTTGTCTCTGTGTGTTTTTCTGATTGTTTTTACTTTTCAGACAAGAGTAAAGTAAAAACGGAGTGTCGCAGCGGAATGTTGGGATGATCATGATAGGTTAGAGGAGCATGATGATTAGGGCTGCAAATGCAGATTGCTTGAACAAATATAATTTCCGTGGTTATTTTTCCAAGTTGCAAGTATCTATTTTTAAAAATACGACCGAGAAGCGCACCTTCGCTTACTGCATTTTTACAATCACATGCGCACATTACCATATTGTCAAAATTAACAAAGCTGATATAATATAATAAAAAAAGAAACGGAGACAAAAGATCATGAAAATAGAAGTTTCAAAGAACTCACTGTCCAACAGGCGACTTTTTATTAAGAATAAAAAAGAGCTGATAACGTTTTCAGACAACAGTACGCTTGAAAACGTCAGCCTCATTAAGGGCTACATAGCTAAAAGCATAGAAGAAATTCCCGAAGACATAGTATCTGTCGGCACACACGCATTGAGACTGACCTCAGACGGCAACGTAGCAGAGCCAATGTCATTCAGCTATAAATTTAGCCAAGTACAAGACATGACAAACACACCGATGGTGTATTTCGCATTTTCAGCATACGACGGCAAGGACTCAAGCAAATACTTCAGCGACGTGAAAGAAAATATGTATTTCGTAGAAAAGCCCGACCCGCTTCTTGTGAACTGTTCATACATAACTGTCACAATACACGCAGGCGAAGCAAGCGCATCCAGAACGATACAGCTAACAGACTACGGCTTCAACAAGATTTACGCCAACTTTGCAGGCGAGCCGATACTCAGTAAAGTAGACAAAATCACGTTCGAGTATCTGATTACAGACCCCGCTCCGGCATGGCAGAACATCTGCAAGCTCGACTCGGTTTTCTGCGGAATGTCAGTTGACTACACGTTCAAGGGCAGCGGTATGGAGTGTCTTTTTGCTACGGAAAGCGGCAGCGTCATCCACAAAGACGGCGTAGTTTACTACGATTACGAAGGCGATTCATCACTCACCTTCCCCGATATGACAGACGCAGCACAAACAATCTGCGATGCTTTCCTTTATATAAAGAATACACTTGTAATGCGAATCGAAGGAAGCAATGACAACGAGACAATAAAAGTTTATTTCAAAACAGATATAGAAAACGAATTTTCAGAAGACAAATCAAAAGAATTCACATTAAAAGGAATCAGCACAGCACAGACAGTATACCTTAACATGTCAGACCACCCCAAATACACGGGCAGACTCACAGGATTAAAAATAAAGCCCCTTTCAAAAAAAGGATCTTTAAAGATTTTAAAATTAGCATTTGAGCAAGAAAAGAAAATAGAGCCCGTTTCGGGATACTTCACGTCTTGCACGGCAGACAGCGACACAGTATACTTCACGTGCAAAATCGCACCTGAGTACATAGGAAAGAAAGTAGAAATTTATGAGGTATTCCCCGCTATTATTCACGAGAAATTAAATGAGTTAGAATGCGTTTGCAGCGCAATCGCAGACAGCGAGGAGATAAAGCTCACAACAAATATGAAAAAGCCCAAAACGACAAGAATTGCATCACAATTTTTGGGTCTCGTACACAACGAAGACGGCACGTATCATAAATTCTATGAAAGAGCAATCATCTCGAACTGGCGCGACCACTGCGGCGAGAATCCTTACGAGTTCGAGCTCCCCGAGTATTCCGTATGCGTAACAGACCCGGAGTTCGGCGCAAAAGGCGACGGTTTCACTGATGATACGAAAGCAATACAGGCAGCCATCAACAGAGTAGCGAAACAAGGCGGCGGTACGGTAATTGTGCCTGGAGATGACAGCGAGTATGGCAAGAGGTACATTGTGACAAACTTAGTGCTCCACAGCTATATAGAGCTTCACATAGCCGAAAACGCTATACTGTGGCAGGCAGACGACATTTCGTACTACGACGAGTTGCCGAGATTCGGACACAACGTGTCAATGACAGGCGTAAACTGGCCGGCAAACCACACCACAGGAAATATGCCGATGATTTATACATTCCGTAAGAAATACGTTAAGCTGACGGGTCCCGGAATGATTCGTATGTGCGACACAGAAAGTGCAAGCGAGGACGGATACTTTAAGTATATTGGCGACAACGTTTGTATCGGTTGCTGCGACAGAATGCACGTTTGCCCCGTGGCTTTCGTAGAAAACGACCACATCGAGATAAGCGATTTGAAAATAATCCGCTCTAGTGGTTTGTATATCAACCTGAACCACAACAAGAACGGCTTTATAGGCAACGTGTTTATGGACGAATCGAAGTGTACGGGTGCGGACGGAATGTGGCCCTTGGGCTCTAACGGTTTGAAAATCACGAGAATAATTTTGAACAACAACGACGATGGTATGTGTTTGTCTTCTAACTACAACGATCCAAGAGATGTTCTTTGGGTTTTTGCGTATCCCGGAACGGACCGTGGCACGCATAATATCGAGCTTTCGCACTCTATGTTTAATTGCTACACGTTCACGGCGAGCGCTGTGTCGTTCTGTACATGGGGTACTGATGGGCCGGATCTTGGCAAGCAGGAAGTAAGCGACATTCATATTTTTGATACGATATTAGAAGGTAGACTCGCTATCGGCGGTTGGACCGATAATCCGTATTACGGTAAGTCGCCGTTTGATTCTTCTGAGCAGGACGACTTCTCGCCTGTTAAAAATGTTCATATCCATGACTGTGAGATGAAGAGCCCCGTTGGTATCAGTCCTCTGAGAATCACGAACTGCCTTAATGACGTGGGTTATAGAAGCCCGTCTGATTTTGAGTACGGTAACTTCATGAGACGCCCTGCCGAGCGAAACGAGGGTTGGGTAACAGGTCTATCAAACTGGTCATTCAACAAGAAGGAATGCGTGTCACAGATTTCGCATCTCGGAGATGCATGTGCCTGCATTGTGCCTTCTGAGGGCGAGCCGTGCACACTGTACCAGGGTCTTTTCCTTGAGAAGGGCGAGCACACGTTTAATTTCGAGTACAAAGCAAGCGGCGCGTTTTACCCTTATGTTAACGATGCTGCTACGGGTAATAATATCGCAAAGTCGCGCATTGTTGCCCAATACGGCGGATATACAAAGGGCAAAGAGTGGAAGAAGTCTCAGCTTACGTTTACTGTTCCTGAAGATGCGCTTTACCACGTTGGTATTGAGTGTAATTACGACGAAACTATCGCGGCTTACATTACTAACTGCCGTATGTCTCATGCCGAGCAGGCTGCAGACGTTAGACCTGACGGTCCTTCTGACACAAGAGGCGTTTTTCGCGAGTAACGAGAAAGTAGTTTAGATTGATTATCGGGGTAAAATGAAGCGATTTATCGTTGTGTTTTTGATTATATTGATTATTGTAAATGCTTGCGGTTGCGGTGCTACGCAGCCGCAAGTGTTTAATACTGCGCTGCCGACGCGAAGTGAGGCAGCGCATAGTTCTTTTTCTGCGAAAAGTCCGGCGCCGGCCACGGCGCCGCCTTCTTCTTCTCCTGTTTGTGAGAAAAAGGTTCTTTCGTTTTCTTTGAGGCCGGAGGACAACAAAGGCATTGAGTCTCCTTTGTGCTGGTCCGTTGATGGGGACACAATTTATTTGGCTGTTAC
>JAGAQK010000058.1 GCA_017622825.1 Clostridia bacterium
GTGTTTGGGATAATAAACATTGTGCATATCATTACTACACACAAAAATTTAGCAATAATCTTTTTCATAATCATCTTCTCCTGCTTTTTTTATTACTGTTTTTCGATTTCATAAGTAACACAAAAGATACTATTAAAAACGCAGCAAGGATGCCTCCTATCACTGCGATTGCAGTCCAAAAATCATTCTCGGTGTTCTCGGTTGTTGCGGTCTGCGCAGACGTATTTGTTGGTGCGGAATATTCCTCTGTCGCCACTACAGTTGGCGCAGTTGTAGGATTAAGTGTTGGAGTTGGTGTATTTTCGGGAGTAAGTTTGGGCGTGGGTGTAAATGTGGGTGTTGGAGTAGGCACGATAGTAGGCGTGGGCGTAGATATGGGTTTGCTTACAGATATCCTAATATAATTGTCGCTCATTTTTGCCTGGTATTCGCCGTCAGTATCGCGGATTGCGTACACGTTTGCCATGCCTTCGCCCACGGCAACCAATTTGCCGTCTTGTATTTGAAGAACTTCTTTGTCGTTTGTTTCGTAATGTATAGTGCCTGAGCCACTGCCTCCCGTAGCTGTAAGCGTTGATATTTCGTCGCCGACAACCATTGAAGTGGGCAATGAGCCTATCGTAAGCCCTTCTTGAACTTTCAAGGTCATTTTTTGGCCTTCGCCTTTTTCTAAACCGTAATACTTCGCAACAGCCTCCGCTGTTTTGTCAGCAAGCTTTTTTAAATTTTCGCTTTTTGATAAAAACTCCAGGTCGCTTTTGTTTGACATATAGCCGTGTTCTATAATCATTGCAGGAACTCTTACCATAGTGGCATATCTTATAACGCCGTAGTAGTCGGCATATTGTCCGTTGTCATACATATAGTACTTGTCGTTATCTATGAGTTTTGTTTTAACACCTCTGTTTTTTAAACCGAATTGCTCGAATCCTTTGAGAATATCAGTTGCGATTGCTTTCGTGGCTTTTGCGCCCTCGGGCAGGTAGTTTCCTGCATGTACGTAAATCTCGGAGCCACCGTAATAATCTGCATTGTCAAGAGCATTCATATGTAACGAGATCATAAGATCTGCACCTAATTTACCGGCTGTCACGCTTCGCGTCATCAAACTCGGCTTTGAATCGTCGTAACGCGTAAGGTAAACCTTTACTCCTGCATATTGTGCCAAGCTGTCCTGCAAATGTGCTGTAACCATATTATTTAGATCTTTCTCATAATACGTCTTGCCGTTCAATTTGGCACTGCTGCCATTGTCGGTGGCACCATGACCCGGGTCAAGAACAATTATCAAGTCGTCCTGTGCGCTTAACGGAATATATGATAACAACAAAAAAACAATAACAAAAACCGATAAAAATTTTTTTGCTAACATTTATTATTCTCCCTTGCTTTATTGACATAAAAAACGAAATGCCTTGCTAACGATTATATCATAAAAGCAGAGCTAAAGTAAAGTTATGACGGTGCCAAAAGGTTGATATAATAATTTATGCGACTTTTCTGAAAACCCGCATAAATTCCGTTTGCCCTCGAGTAAAATTTATGCGACTTTTTCGAAAACCCGCATAAATTCCGTTTGCCCTCGAGTAAAATTTATGCGACTTTTTCGAAAACCCGCATAAATTCGATTTGCTCTCGAGTAAAATTTATGCGACTTTTCTGAAAACCCGCATAAATTCCGTTTGCCCCTGAGTAAAATTTATGCGACTTTTTCAAAAACCCGCATAAACTTTATCATTATTTATTTGACAGCATAATTGTGTTTTTGTATACTCAAAACAACTATTATTTGGAGGTAAAGCAAATGAAGAAAAGAATCATAGCATTATTGACAGTTTTGGTGCTCGCACTGACACTTTTTGCAGCATGCGGCAGCGATGCAGACACAGCAGATACTACGAAATCACCGGCAGCATCCGCTACTTCCGCAGCAACTTCTACGGCGAAAGCAACGGCTACACCTACGCCAACGCCTACTGAGACGCCAACGCCTACTGAGACACCAACTGCAGAACCCACAAAAGCCCCTGTGCTTGTTAACGACAAGTACTATATTAATTATGTTACTGACGGACTTGTTGCCATGTATGAAGGTAAATATAACACTGTGGATGGCTTGAATACAGAGACAACAACGTGGGCAGACCTTAGCGGTAATGGCAATGACGTTACGGATATTTTAATAAGTGACGAATGCTATTTCTCCGATAAAGGCTTTTATGTAGATACACAACAAGTATTTTTGCCTGATGTAATTCTTGATATAATTAATTCGGATTCGTTTACTATTGAAATGCAGATGACCGATCTTGTAAGTAAGGGTACTACATTCAATACGTTCTTGAACAGCGATGTTAATGACAACTTCGCTTTCTTCACAAGAGAAGATAATTACTTTGAGTTTAAATCGGCTACGAATTCAAGAATTAAACTTGCGGGAGAGGCTGAAAAATTCGACGGACATATCATAGCATTGACATTTGATCTTGATGAGGGAATAGCTGTTGCATACTGTGATGGTGAATATTTGGGAGATTGCGTGATTACAATGCCAATTGATGCCGAAGGTAAGATTTTTATAGGGCATCCGAGCGCTCAGAAAAACTACAGTGCAAATTGGGTTTCATTGAGATTTTATGACAGAGCACTTACAGAAGACGAGGTAAAACACAATGCTTCTGTAGAAACAGCAATTGTTATACCGGAGTAATTTTTTGACTTGATTTTGTTATTTTATTGGCATATAATGCATCGTAGAGAGATAATCACAGTTAGTGATAAAAATTAAGGAGGAACTTTATCATGGGAAAAACAATTAAACGTTTAGTTGTATTTATGCTTACATTGATTATGATAAGCAGTGCGTTACCACTGACGTCGTTCGCGGCTGATTGGATTCCATCAAACGTTAAATCTGCTGTTTTTGATGCAAAGTATTATGCAGACAGATATGCAGATCTTAAAGCAGCTTTTGGATCTAATGCCAATAGCCTTTACAATCACTATTTAAATTGTGGTGCAAAAGAAGGCAGACAGGCAAGCCCGATTTTCTGTAGTAGCTATTATACAACAAAAAATACTGACCTCAAAGCAGCTTTTGGTACTGATTACGTTAGAGGTACAAAGCACTATGGCTCTAACGGATATAAGGAGTCAGGTAGATTAACCGCTGAGCCTGCAAATCTTGGTCAGTCATTCGAGGCAAGAATTACGGCTTCTTCAGGTATGGCAGTGACTGTTTCAGGTACGAATGTTAATATCAATACTCCTGTTGCCAGAAACAATAGTCAAATATGGGTATTTACAAGACATTCAGACGGCTCGTATTGCATAAAGAATAAGAGCACGGGAAAAGTTCTTGATGTTGCAGGTGCAAGTGCAGCTTCAGGTACGAATGTACAGATCTATGATAGCAATGGTACGAATGCTCAAAGATGGTTCTTGTTCAAATATTCAACAGACAAATATGTACTTCGCTCAAAAGCAACTCCCTCGTGCGTTCTTGATGTTCAAGGCGGTGCTTCTTCTGCCGGTACAAACATTCATAACGTAACGTACAACGGTAGTAATGCTCAAATATTCACAATCAAAAATATGAAAGATTCGTTTGAGCTTGCTAAGCCGGTTAACTTGGGAGACAATTTCTATGCGAGAATTATGGGTGTTTCTTCAGAAAAGTACCTTATCGCAGACTCCGGTAACAATGTAGAGATTAATGCTGCAGCAAACGACAAGTCACAGTATTGGCAGTTCATCAGAAATTCTGACGGATCATATACAATAAAAAATAAGAAAAACGGTAAGGTTCTTGACGTGTCTAATGCGAGCTATAATAGCGGAGCAAATATTTGGACATATGCAAGCAACTCATCAAATGCACAGCGTTGGTTTATCTACAGTGCAAATGGACATTATGCAATAAGTCCTAAGTGTGCTCCTCAATGTGCAATAGATATTTCGGGCAACAGCACAGCAAACGGTGCTAATGCTCAGACTTACAATTACAATGGCACCGGTGCTCAGTTGTATGACATATTGCCCGTTAACGGTGTAGTAGAAAATATAGTATGGGCCTCTACGTCAGTAATAACAGTATATGCAGGACAGCAAGTTGACCTTGGCGGATATCACGTTCAGTTTACAAGCGGTAAAAAGATTATTGCAAAAGAGAATATCACATGGACATCAAGCCAGCTTGCGTTGGATGCAGATTACTGCTTTACAGCACCTGCTGCAGGAAAATATGTAGTAGTTGCAAAAAATGGCAGCTCATCAAAGAATATTACGATTTCTGTTGTTGCACCTAAAACTATCCTTTACCAGGTAGCACCTGATAAAGATATGCTTATGAACTGCTATGTTATTAAAACAATAAACAATAAGTTGATTGTAATTGACGGCGGTGGCAGTGTTACTTCAAACACAGGTTATCTCTATGAAAAGCTTCAAGAGATAAGCGGACAGGAAGTTCCTCAAGTAGAAGCATGGTTCTTGACACATCTTCATGATGACCACGTGACAGAGTTTAATTCAATCGTTAAGGATTCTTCAAAGAAGATTGATATTAAGAACGTTTACTTCAATTTGCCTTCAAAGAAGTTTATGAATTCGTCTGAAAGCGGCAAATATTCATATCTTTTTGATGATGTAAAAGCAAGTTATGACAAACTCTACGGCGCAGGCTCATTTGACGCTATAGGAGGTAAAAACGTATTTGAGGGTGACGTTATTGAAATTGACGGTGTAAAAATTGACATATTGCTTACAGTTACTGATGAAGAAAAAGAGAGCAATATCAATGATACGTCACTTATCTTCAAAGCAACGATCGCAGGAAATACAGTAATGTTCCTTGCTGATACTTATATCCATGAGGGACAGAGACTTCTCGATAAGTATGGTTCTGCTCTTAAGAGTGATGTAGTTCAAGTATCTCACCACGGTCAGAATGGTGTAAGACAAAACGTTTACCAGGCAATTGATCCTGACGTTTGTCTGTGGCCTTCTCCGATTTGGGTATTTGATAATCACCCCGGTATTTATCAAACTCCTGAGGTTCGTAACTGGATGAAAGCTCTTGGTGTTAAATACCATTACGTTGCAGGCGTTTCATTGACACAGAGCATTGCATTCCCGCTTGATTACAGCAAACTTAATCAAATGAATATATAATCAAACATAACTACAACATGCTGTGAAAACAGCATAGAGAGGGGCTGTAAAAAAACAGCCTAAAAAAGCTCCGAGATTCATTTTTAAATACGAGTCTTGGAGCTTTTCTAATGATATTTAGCTTAAATTAATCTTTTTGTTTATTAATACTAAAACAAATGATATTTTGGGGTACAGCTA
>JAGAQK010000059.1 GCA_017622825.1 Clostridia bacterium
CCCGGAATTATAAAATTTTCCCTCTGTTACCAATAATAACTAATAAATGGTCAAAAATCAATCTATTCTTATTGAACTTTTTATTAATTCTGTGTACAATAATCGCGTTATGAGAAAAATTCTTCTTTGTGCATTAAATTCCAAATTTATTCATTCTTCGTTAGCTGTTCATTCCATAAAAACAGCTTATGATTTTTATTGTCAAAGCATACTTCACTGCGAAAGCAATGCTATGCCCGAGCTTAGCGCTTGCGAGTTTACAATAAACGACAGCCACTCATCTGTTTTATACAAAATAACTGCGGAGCACCCTGATATCGTTGCTTTTTCAGTATATTTATGGAACGCATCCTTTATTTCTGCTCTTTGCAAAGACATAAAGGCCTGCTTCCCACAATGTAAAATAATTCTCGGCGGTCCTGAGGTATCATACGGCGTTGACAGCACACTTTTCAGCGAAGATATGTATGACTTTGTGATTGCAGGCGAAGGCGAGAAAGCTTTTTTTGCGTTAGCTTACTTATTAAGCGGCAAACCGCACGGCGAGCTTCCGGAAGAATTCCGTATTCAAGTGTACGAAAAGGTCGTGAAAGCCACCACTGCAGCCGTACTTGACGATTTGCCTTTCGTGTATAACGTGAATAATCTTCCTCTTTTCAAGAACAGAATCGTTTATTACGAGTCCTCGCGCGGCTGTCCGTTTAGTTGCGCATATTGTCTTTCATCTGCCGAACATGGCGTGAGGTTTTTGTCTCTTGAAAGAGTTTTTGAGGATTTGAAGTTTTTTATTGAAAATGACGTACCGCTTGTAAAATTTGTAGACAGGACTTTTAATTGCAACAAAAAAAGAAGCTATGATATTTTAAAATTTATAATCGAAAACAGTAAAAATACATGTTTTCACTTTGAAGTGGCTGCTGATTTATTTGATGCAGAAACGCTTTCGCTTTTAAAGACTGCGCCTCGCGGCAGGATTCAGTTTGAAATTGGCATACAAACCACAAACGATAAGGCTCTCAAAGCAAGTTGCCGTGCCATAGATAACGCAAAAGTTTTTAAGAACATAAAAGAACTTACTTCTATGAAAAACATTAATATCCACGCTGATTTGATTGCGGGTCTGCCGTACGAAGGTTATGCGGATTTTGCGAATACATTTAATGAAACTTATGAATATTGTACCGATAAAGACTCGTATATACATCAATTGCAAATAGGCTTTTTAAAGCTTCTGCACGGTGCTCCTTTAAACGGAATGCTTGATTCTCACGGATATGTTTTTTCTTCAAATCCTCCTTATCAGGTTTTAAGGAACTCTTATTTATCTGCCGGTGAGCTGAATTTGCTTTTGGGGTTTGAGGATGTTTTTGAAAGATATTATAATTCAAGCCGTTTTCGTGTAACACTGTCGTATATTGCCGAAAATAATCATTTTGCTTCACATTTTGATTTTTTTGCTGCTCTTGCGGAATATTACCGCTCACATGAGCTGCTTTTTGCCGGCGTTTCGTCGAGAAGAATGTACGATGTGCTGGTGGATTTTCTTGCTTTGCATTATACAAGCGACGAAATGTGTCATATAAAGGAGCTTTTGCTATATGATTATTTTGCTTCTGACAGCTCAGACCTGCCCCCGGAGAGTTTGCGTTCCGTATGGAAATCAGAAAGGTATTATAAAAACGAGGCGTACGCTTTATTGGAAGCCTTGGGAAAAGCTGCCGGCAAAGAAAACACTGTGCGTTTTGTTGGCAAGAAAGCGTATATTTTTGACTACAGTGAAAGAAATCCCGTAACAACGAGATTTGACGAGATTGGTTGAAAGTCGTTTGGGCAATGTGCATAATAACCGTTATGAAAAATTGTTGACTTTTAATATTACATTATTTTTGAGTTAGTGGTATTATATATGCAATGTCTATAAATCTGTGTTGATATAATAGATTATTTAATAAATATGGGAGGAAACATATATATGGCAAGTGTTGTACTTAAGAACATCTACAAGAAGTATCCCGGTGGCGTTACTGCTGTAAACGACTTTAATCTTAACATTGCAGATAAAGAGTTTATCGTTTTGGTAGGACCTTCAGGATGCGGTAAATCAACAACATTGAGAATGATCGCCGGTCTTGAAGAAATCACATCAGGTGAGCTTCTTATCGACGGTAAATTGGTAAATGATATAGCTCCTAAGGACAGAGATATCGCGATGGTTTTCCAGAACTACGCTCTGTATCCTCATATGACAGTTTTCGAGAATATGGCTTTCGGTCTTAAACTCAGAAAGACTCCTAAGGGTGAAATCAAAAAGAGAGTTGCAGAGGCTGCAAGAATCCTTGAAATCGAGCATTTGCTTGACCGTTCTATCAAAGCTTTGTCAGGTGGTCAGCGTCAGAGAGTTGCGCTCGGCCGTGCTATCGTTCGTGAACCTAAGGTATTCCTTATGGACGAACCTCTTTCAAACTTGGATGCTAAGCTCCGTGCACAGATGCGTACAGAGATTATCAAACTCCACCAGAGATTGCAGACAACTGTTATTTACGTTACGCATGACCAGACAGAGGCTATGACGATGGGTTCAAGAATCGTTGTTATGAAGGATGGTTACATCCAACAGGTTGACAGTCCTCAAGTTCTTTACGAGAAGCCGGTTAATATGTTCGTTGCCGGATTTATCGGTAGCCCTCAAATGAACTTCGTTGACGTTAAAGTCGAGAAGCAAGGCTCTGATATCTTCCTCAGAATGGGTA
>JAGAQK010000060.1 GCA_017622825.1 Clostridia bacterium
AAGACAACAGATTGTACGTTTTCCGGTATATAATCTCCGTCAACCTTAATCGGCTCGTCACTTTCAGTTTTCACATTTTCGTAATCAGGACTACAAACGTAAGCAACATATGTACTGTCGGGAGCATATTCTCTCGTCGTTACGCATCCGCCGTCTGTTGTAAATACCGTAGAACTTGCATTTCCTTCAATAGTATAGAGCACACCGTCTTTGAAACCTGTTACAATACCTACGTGGTTAACACGTCTCGGATTTGACGTACTTGCTGCATTAGTCGAAGAAAGGAAGTACACCACGTCGCCCGCCTGAGGTTTATATTCGCCTATTTGAACTTCTTCCCACGTATAAGATCTGTCCTGGCCCGTAAAAAGTGACCATTGAGTCTCAGTGTAAGAGTGATATTTTATAATATCTTCGCTTATGCCCGCATTAAATGCACACCACGAAACGAACATTGCACACCACTGAGCGTTAGCGTACGAATCCTCTAATTGTTTATACTCCGTATACCACCAACCAAATTCGGTGCAGTTGTTGCTACCCATATATAGTCCGGAGTATTCTCCCAGCTCACTGCCTTCCTGGTATCCAAGCTGTGATTTTGCAACGTTTACAATATCTTTTCTCGGATTGCCTGTCAGTTTTACATCAATGAGCTGAGAATAAAATTTTCCTGCCATATATGTATCAGAGCCGGTATATTCTACATTTTTCAGCGGTATTGCAGGTTCGCTGTTACCAATACCGCCTACTAATGCAAACAAACAAAAAACAACAATACATAATGCAATAACATTAACTACAACACGTTTCATCAACATTTCTCCGTTCCATCCATCAAAATATAAATTTTACCCCGCAAATGCACGTACAGAGTCACCGTACATCATCATAGTTTTTATAAGATTTGATAAAGTTACGTTTTCTGTATTAAGCTTTTGACTGGCATATGACTCGATAGAGTACGAAAGAGTACCGCTTACATCTGCGTCATTATCTACATTGATAACGTTAAATCTGAACTCCTTACTCATTTGATTTACAAAAACATCATCAAATACAAACGAATAAACGTAAGCCCCGCTACCGTCTGTAATACCGAAATCATTCGAGTTAATTTCACTAATAAATTTGCCATTGCTGTCAGTTACCCTTACAGAATAGTTACCTCTTACAGGAGAAGTAAATGAGAAAAGCATAGCTACCTTATTCTTTAATTCAAGAGAACCGCTCTTCCACCTTACTTCATAACCATTATCTGCTCCATTGTAATCAGGAATGCTTGTAATACTCTCCAAAGATCTTATTTCCTGAGATCCAAGTGCTAACTGTTCGCTTGTCAAAGCACTGTCAACAAGATTATCTGTTTTATACTCTGAATACAGCTGTGAAGCAGCTCCGTACCTTAACATATCTACCAATAATTTTTTAAGATTGTTGTCAGTTGAACTTTCCAACATTTTGTAAGCATATTGAGCTACACTGTATTCTATAGTTTTTGAAGAATATTCAGTATCTCCCCATTTTGCATGTAAAGTAGCAGTTATTATGTCGTTCATCATTTGAGAATACACATTTTCAAATGAAAATACAAAACACTCTGTACCACCGATTGTAACAACGTCATAATCATCTGCTATGATTTTTTCGCCGTTAAATTCAAATTCCATATATGGATCTGTATATCCTGCTGCAAAAAAAGCCTCTGTATTTACTTTAAAGAAAACTGTTATATCGTTCGATAATTCAAGATGTGCACCATTGATTTTAAGCTCAACATCAGGCTCAGCCTTCTGTTCAATCGGTATAACTTTACCTTGAAGTGTAATTCTCGTTACTATTAAACCGTTAGAAGCATTTACAAAGCTAATTTTAAGTTCTTCATTGTTAGTGTATGACGAAACGTCAAATTCTACAGTTGTTGTTGCTTCCCATGCTCTTGCACAATTAAGAACTTGGGTGCCAAGTACTGTGCCGGAAGCCGTCTTGAGAACCATTGATCCCATTGTGGTCGCGCTTGGGTCATTACCATATCTCACTATAAGCTTATCATATGATGACAAATCAACCTGTCCGATAGAGTGAGTCATTGAATCATTTTCTCCACCGGTGCCCATATTAAGAAAATATGTATACTGGTCAAAGTGAGCTCCTGTGAAAGTGCCTTTTGTCGGCAATGATGAAATATCAATTCTATACTCCGGAACAACCGTAGATGATGGGTCAATAACTTTAAATGCCTGTGATGGTCTACCGCTGTATTTGCTTATAACAATTGAATCCATAGCAGCGGGAACATCTGTTGAAACTGATAATACACATGCAGGAGCACAAGCCGGCTGAAGCAAAAACGTACCGTCATGATCAAGATAGATAAACCATCTTTGATTAATAGCTCCTGTGTCTTCTCCTATCTGTACATTCGTACCTGAAGACTTCGTGTTAGAAGAAACTTCAAGCACAAGATTATTCTTTGTATTTATAGCTTTATAGCTACCGTCACTTTGTCTTACAAAATTATAGACCTGTGCAGGTGCCGAGCTTGGATTGTACGCGATAACGTCTGTTCCGGAAAGTGAAAGATTCAAAGATGCATTCGTAAGGGATATTTTAGCATTAAATGATGAACCGAAGCTCATAGGCTTAGCAGTATAATATGTAGCAGTATCATTAAATGCCGCCGTATTTCCAAAATAAATAATCGCAGATTTATAATCAGGATTCGAACCACCATACAAACTATTTACAGTCGGATTCTTTGCTACAAAATCCTTAACTGAAAACATAACACTTCCCTGTCGTCCCTCATGAATACCATAAGTGATATAGTGTGTATAAAGTGCTTCTCTTGTAGAGCCGCAAATACGTACAACATCATCATTGTTTGCGGCATAATAATCAGCATCAAAAACAACGGACTGCACGTTTGCAGGTACGTAATCATCCTCAACAGAAATTAAATCATTATTCTCACCTGAATAATTAGGACTGCACACATAAGCAACATAGTAACTTGTTGCAGGATAACTTCTTCTTGTAACACATCCTCCGTTTGTAGTAAATATATCGGATTGAGCATTTCCTTCAATGGTATTTAATGTCCCGTTTGCAGAATAACTTTCCACAAGTCCTACGTGGTCTACCGTTCTCGGATTACTTGTACTTGTGGCACCACCGTAAGAAAGGAAATAAACAACGTCTCCCGGCTTAGGAGTATACTCTCCGATTAAAACCTCTTCCCACGTATAAACTCTATTTTGTGTCTTAAACATTGACAACTGAGACTCAGTATAAGAATGATATCTTATGACATCTTCACCTATACCTGCAACGTATGCACACCATGATACAAACATAGCACACCACTGTGCACCCGAATAGTTGTATCCCGGGTTTTTATGGTTGGTATACCATACTCCAAACTCAGTAAAATTGTTTGAGCCGGTAACAGTTCCTGAATACTGTCCCAATTCGTTGCCTTCCTGATATCCGAGCTGTGATCTTGCAACGTTAATAATATTTGTTCTCTGATTATTTGTAAGTTCTACCTGTGTAAGCTGGGAATAATACTTAGACCCCATATAACTAGATGAGCCTGAGTAACTGACTGTAGCCGCCTGCGCCACGTTAAAACCACTGTACGGCGCGAGCATAAGGCAACAAATCACCACTGACAGGCTCAAAGCTAAAAATCTAATTGCATTTTGCCTCATAGAATATCCTCCTCTTTTTTTATTGAACAATACTCCATTCGGCAAATAATGTCAAGAAAAATTTATATTCTTGACGATATATTTCTTGCTACAAAAACACCGCTTGCAGCAGCTTGCGATAATCCTCTCGTAACGCCGGCACCGTCACCGCATGCAAACATATTACGATGCATAGTTTCCAATTCGCCAGAAAGCTCAATTCTTGAACTGTAAAACTTAACTTCAACACCATAAAGAAGCGTATCATGGTTCGCCGTACCCGGTGCCACTTTATCAAGAGCATAAATCATCTCGATTATATTATCAAGATGTCTCTTTGGCAGTGCAAGACTCAAATCACCCGGCGTTGCATTCAAAGTAGGCTTTGTAAAGCTCTTTGACATTCTGTGCTCGTTTGTACGAACACCTTTTACCAGATCTCCGAAACGTTGCACCATTACTCCGTCACCAAGTAAATTAGAAAGAGAAGCAATCCTCTTACCGTATTGGTACGGCTCATTAAACGGCTGC
>JAGAQK010000061.1 GCA_017622825.1 Clostridia bacterium
CGGAGCAAAGGCAAGCATGGCAGCGCGAACGCTGAAATACACCGGCGCAATGGTACCTGTGGTAGGCCGCTATCTGGCAGAGAGCACCGACATGGTTTTTGCAGGCGCATCAGTCATAAAAGGCACTGCGGGAGTAGCGGCAGTATGGGCAATTCTCACAGTAGCAGCCGCCCCGTGTATAAAAATGGCAATAAACGTGATAATCTACAGAATTGCCGGTATCTTAGTAAAACCGGTGGCAGACAACAGAATAACGAGCGCAATTACGAACGTAGGAGACGCATTTATGATGATAACAGGCATTACGGCACTCATGAGCGTAATGAGCGTACTAAACGTCGCCGTGCTCGTCACACTTGCACGAGGTGGTGTATAAAGTATGCTTGAGTGGGCCGTAAAAATATCGTGCGCAGCCGTTTTGTTTACCGTAATCAGCTACGTTTTGCCGGGTGGAAAGCTACGGAAAGCGTCGCTTACAACAATGTCATTTATTTTTCTCACACTGATAATGCTACCGCTGAAAGATGTGGCGGCAGATATTATAAACAGAAAGTATATACTTGAAGAAGAAAAAAACAGCGTGATAAATCAAGTCGAAAGTGGGAATATAAACAACCAAATAATTGAGGAATATAAAAAAAGAATTGCAGATGAGATTATAAGAGAGTTAGAAGTGAATAATTTTAAATGCATTAAAGCATTTGTAAGTGTTGATGAAAATACTGATTCAGAAAAATTCGGTAACGTTTTAAACGTTGTTTGTGATATGACAGTGAAAAGAGAAAACGAGAAAGAAAACTCTGTAGATAGCATAAAAGTACCGCAGATAGTAATTGACAAAAGCGGCATAAGAATAGAAAGCGATACTGAGAAAGAAGAAGTTGATTTAAGCGACGAAGAAACAATAATTGCAGAGATTGTTGCTAACGTAACAGGCGTTGATAAAAGCAGAATACTAATAAGATGGAGTGATTTAAAATGAGTTTTTTAAAAAAAGGTACGTATCGTACGTTCAAAATGGAAGCAGCAATTGTGCTTACGGGAATTGTTTTGATGTTAGTGGGGGGTGTGTTTCAAGACAGTTACAAAGAAGAAAATCCAAATCCGGAAAATATTGTAAAAAATGGAAGTGAAGCAGTTGAATCTGCGGCGAGCGACGTGAGTTATTCCGAAAAATATGAGGCGCAAATAGAAAAAATTATAAAAGGAATTGACGGAGTGAAAGGAGTAAAAGCGGCTGTTTACGTAAAATCGGAAGGCGTCAAGGTGCCGGCTGAAAACTATAGCGGAGACAAGACTGTTGTGACAGAGAAAGAAGGAGAGGCAAATGCCGAGGAAAAACGAGACGTAGAAGATAAAAACGTTGTTATTGTGAAGGACTCGCACGGAAATGAAAGCGCGGTTTTTGTGACCGAAAAGGCGCCTGAAATAGAGGGTATAGCTGTTTGTATTGAGGGTAATCTTAGCAAAGCATTAGAAGAAAAAATTTTAAAAACGCTTATGGCTTTATTTAATGTGCCACCGTCAAAAATCAGCATAACAGCATAAAGTGCTGCATATATTATCGTAGAAACTATAAAAAGGAGATTGAGAAATATGAAAATTGATATTTGGGGTAAAATTAAAAATATGTCAATGAGAACAAAGAGACTCGTTGCTTTAGCAGTATGTTTGGTGCTTCTTGCAGTGGCAGTTGTACAAAATGCAAGTGCAGATAATGCTGAAGCCGGCAGCCAGGATAAGAATAACAACATTAACGTGAGCACAGGTGCGGGCGAAAATTCAGAGGATGCTGATGTATTGCCGGAGAACAAACCGGAAGATATTGGCAGCGGCGTTATAAAAGTAAATGATGCAAAAGAATATTTTGCCACAGTAAGGTTGAATAAACTGAATGACAGAAGCAATATTGAGGAGAGCTGCAACGATATAATCGAGAGCGAAACAGCGGGAGAGGATAGCGTGGCTAATGCTGTTGCTCAGATAGATTCCCTTAAAAAAGTAGCAAAAATGGAAGAAAGTCTTGAAACAAACATTTTGGCGCGCGGGTATTCTGATGTATTTGTGATAATTGAAAATGAGTGTGTGTACATAACGGTGGCGGCGAATTCATTGGATGCAAACGAAGCTTCCGCAATTGCAGTATCGGCGTGTGAGATTACGGGATACGCAATGGATGACGTCGTACTCAAGGGCGTTTATTAAAGTGAAATTATTTCCCGGGAAATAATATAAAAATTGCTTAATCAGTGAATATGGTGTAATATACCTTCACTGATTTTTGCGTTTATACAGTATTAAATCGCAGCATTGCAAAAATTCGTTAAATTTATTTATGATATCTGTATCAGAAAGGACGGTTGATTTGCAATGGCTTGTTTAAAAGAGGAATTGCGTACAAAAGATAAAAAACAAATAGATATTATTTATAAAAAACTTCAAAGGTATGCTGCGCGTCTTGGGCAGGAAACACCGGATATTAAGGGTACAACAAAAGAGTGCAAAGTAGAATTTATTAACGAGTTGACAACAAACAGCAACGTTTTGTATGCTGTGCTTTCGGACATTACAATAAGTGAATATGGCTGTATAGAAAAGAAATCAAGAAATCCACAGTATAATATGTATAATTACAGTAATTATCTACAATCGATAGGTTTTATCCATGCTGAGTATAATAAAGAAATAGATGATTTGTCTGTTGGTTTTGTAGATGAGGTTATGAGATTTTTAACAAAAAGTGGCAAAAAACTTATTGAGATATTAGGATATAAAGCCGCAATAAACAGTGTTGTAAGTTCTCTTGTGAATCTATACGGTATTGTTGATTTTATTAAAGCGTACGAGATTTTTTGCATTGTTACTACTCTTGATAAAAAGATAGATTATGATACGTTTGTAGAAACTGCAAAAAGTTTTGCAGAGTTTCGCGAAGAATATGGGGTTTGCGTTTTTGCGGGAAATTTTGTGTCGGTAGATTACGTTGAAATCGTAGAAACGAGAGGGAACAGGAAGATTTCGCCTAAACCATCGTATTATGAATTGATATGTAAGCAAGGAGATAAACCATATTATACCGATTTTAGTATTGAAAGCTTGCTTTGCTATGAAAAACCGGGATCGTTTGAAATTAACTCGCAGATTGATGATTTTATATTGTATATATCAGGAGAATTTTGTTTGACAGATAAAGAAATATTTGATGTTGCAGACGACGTATGCAGGGCTTGTATTGAAGAACTCAGTATAAACGATATATTTGGAATGATGAAGTCAAAGGGGCTGCATTCCAATTCTCAAAAGGTGCAAAAAATGATGGTAATGCATATAATGAGGATAAAAAGTAATATAAGACTCCGTATAAACAGGGGCTTTACCATAAATGAGATTAGAGGTTTGTCGTATGATTTGCCGAAAGCGTGTGGCGATTTATAACAATGTCACCAAAATATTGCAAAAAAAAGCACTAAGGCGCATTGACATAATCACAATTTTGAATTAAAATCGCTGTGCTGTGTTGAACTATTGTGAATTGTTCAAATAAAAGCGAATGACGTACGAAATGAGTTGTAATAAATGACGTATAAAATACAACGTGGCTTTAAAGATGGTATAAATCTGTACGTTAAAGATTTTGGCGCAATTGGTGATGGTGTGAAAAATGATTCATCCGCAATCAGAAAAGCGCTCACCGCTTTAAAGCATTCTCCTAAGGGGAGCACACTTATATTTGATGAAAATAAAACATATTATGTTTCCAGCGGCAAAATTGCTCTTGATTTAAAGGACTTACATGATGTAGCGATTAAGGGATGCAATTCTGTTATTTTGGCTAAACCTATAATGAGCCTTTGCAGAATATATGGCTGTTCAAACGTAGATATTATAGGCATTACTTTTGATTATAAAACAAGACCGTATGCGATTGCCGACGTTCTTGACGTTTATGAAGACGGTAAGATAAGAATTCGAGCAAATCGTTCTCTTAATATAAGGGGTACGTATAAACAACCTGTTGTCGATTATTTTGGTCTTGTTGATAGACCTGACGGCAGATATCACGTGGGTATTACAACGTACAAAGTGGTTGATCACAACAGCTATATATATGACGTTAAATGCAATACGATATTTGCCGAAAGAGATTTGCGCTTGCGAATGATGAAGGATAATAAATATAAATTCATTATCCCGATGCCACATATAGGTCAGGTAATAGAACATGCGGTAAGAGTGATTTGCAACGAGAACGTTTCTATGATTGATTGTAATGTAAAATGTGCTGCTAAGTTTATGTTTTTCGTAAAAGGTAATAAGGGAAAAGTGCTTTTTAAAGGCTTAAAAGTTGATAACGACTCTGACGTGCCGATTGTCGGCTGGAGAGATGGTTTTCACTGCAAGGAAAACAGAGCGCAGATTATATGGGACGGCTGTATAGTTCGATTGCTGTGTGATGATATAATAAAAATGTCGGTATCTTTATTGCAGATTCAGCAAAAGAAAGGAAATACGATTTCTCTTTACTGTCAGGAAACCGGCACGCCGTATCTTGATGCTGAGGTCGGAGATGAGATTACTTTTTTAAACACTGATACGGGAGCTTTTCTCGGCAAACGAATAATTCAAGATATTACGATACGGGAAAATTATATTGATATTTGTGTTGATAAAGATATAGATGGCGTTGTGGCTTCTCCTTCGTGCAAAGCATACATAAGTGCATTGGGTGCAAAGAACTCGATTGTTAAGAATTGCGATTTGCATGGGACGTTTCGTTTTCGTTCTCCGATACACATTACAGACAGTAAAATTCACGTTACGAGAATGTGGATTGATTTTGAGCCGCCATTTGAAGGACCTGTGGCAGAAAATATTTTGTTTGATAAATGTGATATACTTTTTGATGACGATTATCATGTGTATATTCACGTAGACAGTAAGAATAATAACTGGGAAAAAACCGGTGATCCTTACCGTGTGAAAAACATTGTTTTCTCTGATTGTAATATACGTGAAAATGCCGTTGAATTAGGTGCTGCAGAACAAAAATACAGTGTTGTAAAATTCATAAAAAGTGCCAAAGATTGTGGCAAATAATGTAAAAATACTATTGATATTTATTGATAAATCATCTATAATAAATTAGATACAGTGCGTGCTGTGTCTAATTTTTGTGTGCAGAGGTGTTACCCGTGATAAGAAGCATGACCGGTTTTGGTCGCGGTGAGATAAGAACAGATAGTGTACAGTGTATTGTCGAGATTAAAACAGTCAACCACAGATATGCTGATTTCACTATTAAAATGCCCCGTGATCTTATGCCTCTTGAAGAACGCATCCGTGCAGTGTTAAAAGAATCTGTTCAAAGAGGAAAAACAGATGTTTTTATCACGTATATAGATTTGTCAAATGCTGACAAGAAGGTTGCTGTTGATGAAGGCGTTGTGAATTCTTACTTTGCGGCTATGAAGGAGTCTTCTGTAAATTTGGGTTACAAATTTGAACCTAACGTATCAATGCTATTCAAAATTCCGGATGCATTTGTGCAATTTAAAGAGGAGACAGACGCTGAAGCTGTATGGGAACACTTAAATAAAGCTCTCTGTATTGCCATTTCCAATCTTGAAGCTATGAGGGAAACTGAGGGAGAAAAATTAAGAAAAGAATTGATGATTCTTTTGGATAATTGTAAAAGCTTTTACAAGGCAATCTGCGATAGGAGTCCTTTGGTTCCGTTGGAGTATAAGGAAAAACTCAATCAGCGCCTGAGTGAGCTTTTGGAGAAGGGAATCGTTGACGAACAGAGGCTTGCCGTAGAGGTGGCTCTTTTTGCCGATAAGTGTAGCATTGATGAAGAAATTGCGAGATTTAACAGTCATATAGAGCAGTTCTGTGATGCTATTAACAGTGAGGGTAGTATTGGAAGAAGACTTGATTTTATTGTTCAGGAAATGAACAGGGAAGTCAATACAATGGGTTCTAAGGCGAATGACATTATTATTACAAACAGTGTTATTTCTTTAAAAAGCGAGTTGGAAAAAATTCGAGAACAGATACAGAATTTGGAGTGATTTTATGAAATTGTTAAATATTGGTTTCGGCAATCTTGTTCAAGCGGATAAAATTATAGCTATTGTAAGCCCTGATTCTGCTCCCGTTAAGAGAATCATTCAAGAAAGCAAGGATAGATCAATGTGCATAGATGCCACTTACGGCAGACGTACGCGTTCGGTAATAATAATGGATAGCGACCACGTTGTTCTTTCTGCAATACAGCCTGAGACAGTTGCAGGCAGAGCTGATGTTCAGCCCGAAGATGACGACGATAGCCTTATGGGAGGAATAAATGACTAA
>JAGAQK010000062.1 GCA_017622825.1 Clostridia bacterium
ACAGACGGCTTTATATAGCTAAGGCCATACATAAACGTCTCGTATCTGACAATCATTATCCTATACGCTTCTTCATCAGTATACTTTTCATTTATGTCAAAACGTTCATTACGCAAATAATCAAAAATCTCACGAGGAGTATTAAGTCTGTCTCTGTCTGATTTTCTTATAGCTATTTTATTCACCCAGCTCCTGCGGTCTTCTTCACTATCCTCTCCCGAAAGAGAAGTTCCCCAATCCACAGGATAAGATAAATATTTTGAAAGCGTGTTTGTGTAAACGTCCCCGTTTTGAATAAAAAGATTTATAAGCTCAAGATACATTTGGTTTCTTTCTTCCTGCGGATTGTCAACATTTACCATTTGCACCTTATATGACTGTCTTGTGGTTGCCAAAAGAAGCCCATTTCGATCATAAATGTTTCCTCTCGGGGCATCAACCGACAGCTTTGTTGTAGTATCAATTACATTTTTAGCTTGATCTCTATGTTGTTTTCCTTCAATAATCTGAAGCTGATAAAGCCTGCCTATTATTACTAACATAACAATAACCAGACACGCACCAACATAAAAACTTCTGTTCTTTAAAAGCTTCTTCACTTAGTAACCGCCCTTTTTCCAATCCAAAAACTTAACTGCCGGCACGCATAACACAGCCAGACATATACAATTATACAACAAAACAGGTAAATTGCGCTGTGACAAATGATAAAAAAAGCCTTCTGTAAATAAAACCTGGGCTTCTCCTGCATATACCGCCATAAGCCTCACTATAAAGCTCTCAATTATACTGTAAATAAAAAGAGGCAATGGTGATACGGCAATAGGCCACCACATCTTCTCCGAATAACTTATCTGTTGTGTCGCAAAACAAATCGCCAAAGCAATATACATATATAAAAGTCCGTACAATCCTATGTACCTGCCATAAACTATATCAACAAAAAGCCCCGTTGACACTCCGTAAACAACCGCCTCTATATAGCTCATTCTCGTTGCGGCAATGCATAAAAAAACCAACGTCAAATTAGGCTTGACTCCCAATATTCTTAATTCATTGAAAAAAGCTTCTTGTGCGAGCGCAAGTATTATAGCTGCCAATATATAAAATATTATATTTCTTCTGCTTTTCACTTCGCGCCCCTCTTCATTTACTGCTTCGGCAGCAAAATATACACGTGGCTTACAGAAGCAAAGTCAACTGCAGGCTCCACGTATGCCGTTCTCGTTCCATTTTCTTTGTTTTCATTTATTGACGTTACGGTACCAACCACAAGTCCCTTCGGATAAACGCCACCGCTTTCGGCAGTAACGAGCACATCTCCAACGTAAAGACTCGTCTGGTCCGCAATTCTGTCAAGTTCAAGCATATGCGTATAATTTTCATTTGACATGCCTTTCAGCCTTACAAGTGCATTATTTCTGGAAATTCTCGCCATAAGAACGTTCTGATCATCAACAATACTTCTTATTTTCGACGAAACGGGGCCCGAATTATACACAACACCCACGAGACCTTTTGAAGTAATAACAATACATCCGTCCTGAATGCCGTCCGACGTACCGCAGTCAACTGTGAACTCATTAAACCAATCAGTAACATCTTCTGCTATTACGTTTGCAGCCACCATATCGTAGTTTTCAAAATACCCTTTAAGCGCAAGAAGCTCACGAAGCTCATTATTTTCTTCTTTAAGCTTCTCATTTTCACTTTCAAGATTTTTTAAAGAATCGTTTTCTTCTTCTAATTTTTGTATCTTATCCTGAATCTCAGAATAATCTCCGATAACAGAAAAAGCGCCGCCGATATTACGTCCCAAAGAAGTAAAGCCCTTTTGAATATACCTGATCGGCGTGCCTATCACGTTATAAACAGAGTGCAGCTTACTGTTTGGGTTACTCGATACCGCAATAAACACCACAAGCAAAACTGTTATTCCGGCCAATATAAAAATTAATCTTTTAGTTTTCTTTTGCACAGCAAATCATTTCCTTAAATTGCTTTATTAAAAACCTGTCGTTCTGTTCTGATACAGAGTTCTTCTCAGGTTGCCTTCTTCAAGGCACTTTCCGGTGCCAAGTGCAACGCAGTCAAGAGGATTCTCAGCTATACACACAGGCATACCTGTCTCAATCTTGATAATTTTATCAAGTCCGCTCAAAAGTGCACCGCCGCCCGTCAGCATTATGCCTTTATCCATTATATCTGCAGCAAGCTCCGGAGGAGTCTCCTCAAGCGCCTCTTTTATAGCATCAACAATAGCCGTTACAGGTTCGCGAATAGCCTCCACAACCTCAGAAGATGAAATTCTTACATTTTTGGGAAGCCCCGTCAAAAGGTCGCGTCCCTTAATTTCCATATATTCCTCCTGTGGCTTTGGATGCGCCGCACCTATAGTCAGCTTTATGTCCTCGGCTGTTCTCTCTCCTATAACCATGTTGTGTTCTCTTTTTGTATACAACGAAATATACTCGTCCAGCTTATCTCCCGCTACTCTCAAGGATTTGGAGTTAACAATGCCTCCCATTGAA
Organism: Clostridia bacterium; assembly: GCA_017622825.1. Lineage (GTDB taxonomy): Bacteria > Bacillota > Clostridia > UBA1212 > UBA1255 > Egerieisoma. The sequence continues at coordinate 2,532 of JAGAQK010000062.1, forward strand.
ATAACAGCGACCTCGCTTGTACCGCCGCCGATATCAACTATCATGCAGCCCGAAGCTTCTTCTATAGGAAGTCCCGCTCCGATTGCCGCAAGCAACGGTTCTTCAAAAAGCAGCGGCTTCTTTTTTGCTCCGGCACGCTCTGCAGCCTCTTCTACAGCCATATATTCCACTTCGGTTACTCCCGACGGAATGCATATTATAAGATTCGGCTTGCCAAATCCGGCAGACTGGGATGCTTTTCTTATAAAATATCTTAGCATCTGCTCCGTCATATCAAAATCAGCAATAACACCGTCTTTTAAAGGTCTTATAGCCACAACACTACCGGGCGTCCTGCCAATCATACGCTTTGCAGCATCACCTACAGCAAGCACCTCATTTGTATTTTTGTTTATAGCTACAACAGAAGGCTCTCTTATAATGATGCCCTTGCCCGACATGTGTACCAAAGTATTAGCCGTTCCCAAATCTATTCCTATAGCTCTTGCCATAAAATCAATCCTCACTCAGTGATTTTTTTATCATATCCATATCGCCTTCACAATGCATACTGTAGCATTCTCCGTTTCCCACTATTATGTGATCCGCAACGTCAATCCCAATCAGTCTGCCGGCACTCACAATGCGACGTGTCGTGTTCATATCAGCTCTTCCCGGTCTGCAGTCTCCGGAAGGGTGGTTGTGCGCCAATACTATCGCTGATGCCATATTTTTGATGGCGTGGTAAAAAACTTCTCTCGGATGCACCAGTGCCTGCTCCACAGTGCCTTCTGAAACCCTCACGGATTTTATATACTGCCATCTCCTGTCAAAAAGCATTATTGCAAATACTTCCTGCTTTAAAGCCATCATATCCACAAGCAGCATTGTTTTTAATTGCTCAATATCTGTAATTCTCACAGGGACCTTACGCTTGCCCATGGCAATTCTTTTCCCTAACTCTGCAGCAGCAAAAATTTCTATTGCTTTTACTCTGCCTATCCCCTTTTGTTGCACAAGATCGCTTATCTCCGCACGACCCAAGTCTGCAAGACTGCCGTATCTTAAAAGAAGCTCCTCCGCAACAGCCAACGCACTCTTTTCCTTTGTTCCCGATTTAATCAAAACAGCAAGAAGCTCCGCATCACTCAGCGCACCCGCTCCGTTCTTTTCAAGCCTCTCATAAGGCCTCATTCCCTCGGGAATTGTTTTCATCGTAACACTTGCCGCACCATTCATACTTATCATATAAATCACCTCTCGTAAAAAACAAAAGGCCGACAAGGCTGTAAATACCGCAAATCTTAGTATACCTATATTTATTCCAAAAAACAAGATTTAATTCAATAAGTTTACACTCTTGCTTACACTCCAAGTTGTTTGTTTGCCAAAGAAATCAAGAAGCTGCTGTCAAAAGAGTGCAAATCTCCCACAACAACGTAAATATCCTGTATTTCATTCTTTTCTATCATCTCAGCAACAGTGTATCCCACAATGTCACTGTCAAAATACCTCGGATCATAATAATGCACCTGCTTGTAATTTGCAGTAAGAAAAGGTACAAATCCAAGTCCGAAAGAGTCCGTCAGTACAAGGCAGTTCTCACTTTTGCCATTATCACACTGTGCATACGTCCATGGGCCGGCAGGGCCTCCCAGGTACACAGTATATCTGTCATTCGCCTTTGCATTAAAATCAAGAAAATCAATCAACTTGTAATTATCCTTCGATATCGTTCTTCTCCACTCCAACGGGAAAGTCGGCATCAGCAAATCAAGAACATCAGGCTCCACGTCCATATAAGCCGCAGGATTATCCCTGTAATACGTTCCTCTGAACGGACTTTCTGCAGTCAATTTAAAATCAAAATACGAGCATGGTTTCTGTCCCGCTCTTTTAGCCATTTCGCAATACAAAAGATACGAACCGTACGGTGTCCAGTGCATATCCGTTCTAAAATACACGTATTCATTTTTCTTGATTGCCTCCGACAAAATCTCGGCAGCATCAAAAGCATAAACGTTATCGCTTCCCAGCCCATTCACAACGTCATCCCATTCAGAATAATACGCTGTCTTCTGCGTTGCGTTCACAAATCTGTTGGCATACGTACTCTGTGGCACCACGGTAAACATAAGCTTGCCGTTTTCAGGAAGAAGCTTTGCGTATTTATTAAGCACAGCGGTCACAGCCATAACGTTATTGCGCGAATACGTATTTGTAGCTGACTTATTACCGTTTCTGTCCATATAAACACCCAGAGACTCTTTAAAGTCGCCTGCCGACACTTCCGGTTTCTTTTCTATTGGCGGGTTTTCTGTATTTTCAGGTGCAGGAGGGTCTGTAGGCCCCGACGGAAGCGACGGCTCGCCGTATGTTTGGTCGTTATTATCAGACTCCAAGTCACCAATCAAATCTTCCAAATCGCTTACGTAATCGTCATTATCAAGCGGATCATCAGGTCCGTCTGCAATAAGCAGATAATCTTCATAGGTTGCAAAGCTCAACACATTTTCCAATTTATTTGTATTAGATATAGCAAAATTTCTTATAGGAAATCTGTCAAGAAAGTACTGTTCTATTTCCGTACCGAATTTACCGCTGAAAACATCTCGCGCACTTGCGTCGGGCAGCCCCGCCAATTGGCGGTTTTCCGTCTCGGAATACGCACTTTCCCTCGGTGCCTCGAAAACGTAATAATAACCTAAACTCGTGAGCAGCAGCACCCAAACAACTATAAATACTTTTTGAATTGTTTTTTTCATAATGTGCAGCTCCTTTCTTAAAATCTGAAATACAGGAACGGATTATAGCTCTGCCCTATTATCATTGCCATTGAAAGTAAAAACAGCAGAGTTACGGCCACGGGCTTCGCCCATACTGAAATTGATGCGGCTAAACTTTGGGCGTTCGGTATTCTTTTTGCAAAAAGCTTTTCGCCAATGCGCTTCCACGAAATGCTTGAAAGCACGCCTATTACGAGGAGCACAAAATAATGTTTGAAATAATACGTGGATACGGGGTCTGTAAGGCTTGTTTTTATAAATCCGAACATTATACCCAGATGCCTTATGCCTTCTGATAAATCTATATAATAGAAGAATATCCAACCTATTATTACAAATACCAAAGTGATTACTATATTTATAATTGCCGGTATTTTTTCTTTTATTTTAAGGAAAATATATTTTTCCGCCAAAAGCAGCACTCCGTAGTAAAGTCCCCAAATTATAAAGTTCCACGAAGCTCCGTGCCATATACCTGTAAGCATCCACACAATCATGATATTTCGTATATGTTTAGCTTTGCCTACTCTGTTGCCTCCAAGCGGGATATACACGTATTCCCTGAAAAATGAGCCCAGCGAAATGTGCCAGCGCCGCCAAAATTCCGTAATGCTTTTGGAGGTGTACGGATAGTCGAAATTTTCCAAAAATTTGAAACCGAACATCCGGCCCAGACCTATCGCCATGTCAGAATATCCGCTGAAGTCAAAATATATCTGCAACGTGTAGGCTATCGCCATAATCCACGCGCCCGCAATTGACATCTCGCCTGCGCCGATGATTTTTTCTGTTATAAGTCCGCACGTGTTTGCTATAAGCACTTTTTTTGAAAAGCCTATGAAAAAACTCATAAAGCCTTCATAAAAATCGTCTGCGAGGACAGTCCTCTCCCCCAGATAGCCTTCTATATCTTTATAATTTACAATCGGTCCTGCAATGAGCTGCGGGAAGAAGCTTATATAGAGTAAAAGCCTCGCGTAATTCTTTTGCACCGGTACTTTTTCTTTGTACACATCAACCGTGTACGTGATAACCTGGAACGTGTAAAATGATATTCCGATAGGCAAAACGGGCGATTTGAATGGGTTGTTCACGCCCAAAAGCGACGTGACAGTCTCTGTCAGGAAACCGCAATACTTGAAATAGAACAAAAAGCCGAGGCTGAGTCCAACGCCTGCAAGCATCCACAGCACACGTGTTTTTTTGCTTTTTGCCTTCGAAATCATCAAGCCCGCCGCATAGTTTACAGTTACCGTGAGGAGCATAACGAAAATCCATTTCGGCTCGCCCCATGCGTAAAATATCAATGAGAATATAAGTAAGACCATATTGCGGTACTTTGGGTTCTTATCGAAGAAATACAGCAATATGATTGCCGGCAAAAAGAACAGTACAAACGTTAATGATGAAAAAACCACAGTCTCTCTCCTTTTACGATTTTATATAAAGAACTCAGATTCTGCCTGACCATGCACGAATTCTTTGTATTTTTTACCGATTCGTTTGTTAATTTCTCTTACACCCTTGAAATCACAATATTCCTTGTAAATACAACCTTCGCAGTTTTTAAAATCACACTTGAGCAAAACGTCATCAAACGGAGTCTTGCCATTTTCCAAGTTGTTATACAGTCTTTCAAAAGCCTGAGCCATATGGAATTTTCTAAGTATAGACTTGATTTTTATATCATCAATGCCGATTGCTTTTAATTCCACGTATTGTCTGACACATTCAAAATACTCTTTTTGCGTTTCGTCTGCTACGCTTCCTATAAATTCACTAATATATTTGAGTGTCTCTTTATATTTCCCGAGTTTATATGCTGCATATGCCCTTGTAGCCCCGGCAAGAAAATAATTCTTTTCTGATGAAATAAGCGCTCCCGATATTTTATTAAAGTTCATATACTTACCTATTGTGGGCGAAAGCATCTGACTACTCGTAAGTAACCAGTTTAGCTCACTGTCAGTTGCCATACAGGGGTTACGCAATGTTTTACTAACTTTATCAAGTATAGCGTATTCAGGTACTGTTTCAGCTAATTGCTCTACAAGTGCTTCTGAGAATCCGGGAATTATAAATATATATGAAGGGAAACCGAGATACGAGAAATTCCTCACGTAAACAGGTTTATTCAGCTTTTTCATGATTTCTAAAGCGAATTGAAGAAGCTCTTTATTTGTTTTATTTGAATTATCTTCAAACTTAGAAGGACTTCTGTCACACGTTATCTCGTCAGCAAAATAATCAGCCGTAAACAAACCGCTTCCTGTTTCAAGCTGATTTCTTACGTTTGACCCAACGGGGTAATCAGAAGGTTTATTCATTATTTGTCCTTTATGCCTCGTATCAAACGCAGTCACGCTTCTACCTTGAAAAGTCTCTGTGAGTGTTCTTTGCAAGGCGATTTCAAATACAGGGTCTGCTGCTACGTTCACATGATATTTGTGTGTTTTCTTGTTGATTATACGTGTAGACACAACCGGATATCCAATACCGTCCGAGAAATCAAAAACATCAATCTCATATATGCCATAGCTTCGCACATCTTGAATAATTTTATATGCTACTTTACATTTTTTTATTTCTTCCTCCGGTATTTTCGGAGCGGAAATACCTTCTTTAAGATACTTCAACGCGGCGTGGCGCTCCAAAATTTCCGAAAATGCATGAACCCATGCTTCTTCCTTCGTATTACCCGCGCAGCATCCGTTGGTGCCGTAAACGTAGTCGATAAAATCCATCGGTAAATACACATATTTCTTTTCAAAAAGGCTGTAAAATGGCAGTGTCAGTATCTTATCGTCGTCGGTACATGCGAATATTTTACATTTTTGGGCAATTCCTTCTCTTGTAAGGTGCGGGAAATTATGTCCTTTAATAATATAATCCATCCATTCTCCGTTTTCTGCAAGCTCTTTTGTTGTCATATACTTTACATCGGGAGCAAAAGCATGGATATTCATACCTTCCTGTCTTACAATAGACTGATACTTATGTAACATAAGTCCGCATTGAAGTCGTTCAACAAACTCTGCGTACGCACTGGCTCTGGCTAATTCTTTTGACACACCTTTGCCATTTGAACTCATTATTATGTTTTTGGTATAAACATATAACGAAAAACAATTGTCAAGACCGGAGTCAAACCACTGTTCTTCAACATCAACGTTTTCATCCTTTAGAATGTTTTTTATCAATTCAACTGTTTTTACAGGGTCATTATCTTTAAATTTTTCATCAATATATCTCATGACTTATCCTCCCCGGAGCAAACTAAAAACAATGTTTGTCAGATTTTAAAAAGTCTAACATAAACAATGTATTTTTTCAACTTCTTATAAATCAAGTCAGCTCCGCTTTTCCCGTATACAAGCTGTAATAACGACCTTTTTGCTCAAGCAAATCGTCATGATCTCCTCGCTCAATTATATTACCGTGTTCAAGCACCATAATGGCATTGGAGTTGCGTACCGTAGAGAGCCTGTGGGCAATAACAAAAGTCGTCCTGTCTTGCATAAGCTTATCCATACCGTCTTCAATAAGATGCTCTGTTCTCGTATCAATAGACGAAGTCGCCTCATCAAGTATTATAACCGGCGGGTCGGCAACTGCCGCACGTGCAATTGATAAAAGCTGTCTCTGGCCTTGAGATAGGTTCATACCGTCTGCTGTAAGCATTGTATCATAACCGTCAGGCAGCTTCTTTATAAATGAATGTGCATTTGCAATTTTTGTGGCACGTATTATTTCTTCATCTGTTGCATCAAGCTTACCATAGCGTATGTTATCGCGTATTGTACCTTTAAACAGATGCACGTCCTGAAGCACGATTCCTAACGTGCGCCTCAAATCATCTTTGCATATATCTTTTATATCAATGCCGTCATACGTTATCGTGCCCTCATCAATCTCATAAAACCTATTGATAAGGTTAGTTATCGTTGTCTTTCCTGCACCCGTAGAGCCTACGAAAGCTATTTTCTGCCCAGGTTTGGCGTACAGCGACACGTTATTTAATACAACGTGGCCCGGCACGTAGGAAAAAGTAACGTTTTCAAATCTCACGTCGCCGCGAAGCTCCGTAAGTGTTGCTCTGCCTTCGCTGTTTTCCGGTGTTTTCCAAGCAAGGCATAAATAGTTATCCTCTTTAAATGTCGTTGCAAAATTTTTAAAAGGGTCCCCTGCCACTTCGCAAAGCTTTCCGTCCTGCTGTTTTTCTGCCAAAACCAATCTCACTTTGCCGCAATCGCGCTCCGGATTTTCATCAAGCACTTCAAAAATCCTCTCTGCACCTGCAAGAGCAGACAGCAGCATGTTTGTCTGGTTGGAAATCTGCGTTATGGGCTGCGCAAATTGTCTCGTATACTGCAAAAACGCACCCAAATCGCCGAGCGTAATAACGAATATTCCGCCCCATCCAAACGGATTTACTATCATAATAGCGCCCAAAGTAGCCGTTACCGCATAATGGAAATAAGAAAGGTTTCCCATAATCGGCATAAGAATATTCGCAAAAGTTTGGGCGCGCGTTGCAGCATTCTTCAACGTGTTATTCTTCTCAGCGAACTCCTTACTTGCGATATTCTCGTGGTTAAATACCTTTACAACTTTCTGCCCCTGCATCATTTCCTCTATGTAGCCGTCAAGGTCGCCCAATGCTGCTTGTTGGTTACGGAAATTTTTCGCACTCTTGCCGCCTACTTTTTTTACAATAAACATCATAAGCACTACCATTAAAACTGCAACGAGCGCAAGCAGCGGACTTAATACAACCATCATTACGAATGTACCCACAACCGATATAAAAGATGTGACTGTTTGCGAAAGGCTCTGTTCAAGTGCCATTGCTACGCTATCCATATCATTTGTAAAACGGCTCATTACTTCTCCGTGCGGATGTCTGTCAAAATAACTTATTGGCAAATCCTGTAATTTTTCAAAAAGTTCTTTTCTCATCTTGTTTGCGGTTTTTTGTGCAACTGACACCATCAAGCGGCTCGATAAATACGTGCCCACCGCTCCGCACAGATAAATTACAGCCATTTTAAGCACATCAACTGTCAAATCAGCAAAAACCTTATTTCTTGCAGCATCACTTGTAAGACCACTGTTAATATACATTTTCAAATTATCTGTCAGGTTATTAATAATCGGTTTAAGCAAATATGAGGCCAAAACGCCTGCCAAAGCACTCATTATTACCATTACAAACGCCAGTATCAAAACAGGTGTATTTCCCGATAAATACGAAAACATTCTTGCCAATGTTTTTACGGGATTCTTGGGTTTGCGGAAACCATGTCTTCCCGGTCCTCCGCCGGGGCCGCCTCCTGGTCCTTGATTTTTCATTTTAGGCTCAGTACTCATTCGGAGATCACTCCTTCCTGCTGTGAAGTATATACTTCATTATATATTTTGCTGGTTTTCATTAATTCTTCATGTGTGCCAACATCAACTATTTTGCCGTCGTCCATAACTACAATCCTATCTGCATGTGATATAGAGTTAATTCTTTGTGCAATAATAATCGTTGTAATACCCTTTAGCTCTGCGTCAAACGCTTCGCGTATTTTGGCATCCGTTGCAGTATCAACTGCGCTCGTAGAGTCGTCAAGAATAATAATTTTCGGCTTTTTAAGCAGTGCCCTTGCAATACAAAGACGCTGTTTCTGTCCTCCCGAAAAGTTTGCACCGCCCTGGCTAACTTCTCCGTCTAAGCCTTCCGGTTTTTTACTTATAAAGTCCCACGCCTGAGCCTGCTTGCACGCATTTATTATTTCCTCGTCCGTGGCATCGGGATTTCCCCATTTCATATTGTCGCGCACAGTTCCCGAAAATAATGTGTTCTTTTGAAGAACCATTGCTACGGAATCATGCAGCGTTTCAAGTCCGTATTCGCGTACATCATGGCCGCCTACTTTTACGGAACCTTTCGTAACGTCATACAATCTTGGTATAAGCTGCACCAGTGTAGTTTTTGCAGAACCTGTTGAACCTATTATTCCAATTGTTTCTCCCGATTCAATATGCAGGTTTATATCGCTCAAAGTATCTTCAATATTGCCTGATTTGTAACGAAAAGCCACATTTTCAAAATCAATTGTACCATCAGGTACTTCTGCAATCGGATTTTCGGGGTCCTTAATATCAACCTCTGTGTCGAGGACCTCAAGAACTCTCTGACCTGACGCTCTTGCTCTTGTGAATTGCAAAAATAACATTGAGAGCATCATAAGTGACATCAATATTTGGCTTACGTACGTTATGAAGCTGAGCAAATCTCCGGGTTCCAATCCTGCCTCAGCCACTACTCTGCCCAAAGTGGTGTCAACAACGAGCCTTCCGCCAAAAAGAACAATTGCAAGTATGCACACGTACATAACAAGCTGCATTATCGGCATATTCATTATTACTATTTTTATTGCGTTTATGCCGGTTGACGTGAGCCTGTCGTTTGCTTTTTTAAATTTTTCTTTCTCGTGCTTTTCTCGCACAAATGATTTTACTACTCTTATGTTCGTTAAGTTTTCTTGTACGGAAGTATTAAGGTCGTCAATTTTCTCGTGGAATGACATAAATCTCGGATGTACTGTTTTCATAATCAATATTATTGCTATTGCCAAAATCGGAATAGCAACCAAGAATATGCATGCTAATTCCGTATGTATCGAAAGTGCCATAATAAGTGCAAAAATAAACATAAACGGAGAACGCACAAGCATTCTGAGACACATCATACCTGTTTGCTGCAAGTTATTAACGTCTGTTGTCATTCTCGTAATGAGCGACGGTACACTGAAATAATCTATATTAGAGAATGAAAATGTTTGTATTTTTGTAAATAAATCTTCTCTAAGCTCGGCACCGGCTCCCATTGATGCTTTTGATGCCAAATAGCTGCTGAACGCACCGCAAAACATTGCTGCCAAAGCAACAATTACCATTACGCCGCCCATTTTTAGCACATAATAAATATCTTCATTTGTAAAAGCTTTATCAGGGGAAACTCTGTTTATTATCTGTGCCATCAATAGCGGCATCATCACGTCTCCAAGCACTTCAAAAAGCATTAAAACAGGACAAAGTATTGCATAAAACTTGTAATTTTTAAAGTAAGCTATCAATCTTTTTATCATTCTTTTGTTCCTTTCCTGAGCGAATCAATATTATGTTGTATTCTGTTTAAAAACTCAAAGAGTTTTTGTGTTTCTGCAGGCGAAAAACCCTCCAACATCATCTTATCAATTGCCATTGTCTTATCAAATGTGTCATCATGTATTTGTCTTCCTTTTTCTGTAAGCCTTATTTTATTTTTACGCGAATCCTCATCAAAAGAGACTCTTTCCACAAGACCTACCTTTTCGAGTCTTTTTAGCGTGGCCGACATTGCAGCCGCAGAAGTGTTCATTTTGTCTGCCAGTTCTTTTTGTGTAGGACCGTCCATTCTGTCAATCAAGCCAAGAACCGGCGGCTGCGTATAATGCAAATCATACTCTGATAACATATCATTTATTGCAAGCATCCTTGAATGCTTAATATTTCGTATGCGCCAAAAAAAAGCCGCACCCTCGTTATCTTTTGCAAAATCCGGCATTTTGTACGGATATTTTATATCTTTATTTGTCATAAATAATTCCCCTTCTAACAAAATCTCGCACAGTATAATACTCAATCGCTTAATTGTCAATCGATTTACTATTTTTCAAGTTCATTTTTGCGTAAATCACAGCTTCAACACGCAAAAACGTATGCGAAAAATTTGCAGTAACCGCAATTGCTTTTTATTCATAATATATGAGTGTATTAATTTTCGTTTTCAGGAGATTCAAAAATGACGACATGCAGAATAACGGTTTTGGGCGGCGATATGAGAAGTGTGAAACTCAGCGATCTTTTTACAAAAGACGGTCACAGTGTTCATACATTTGCATTAGACACCGGCAATATATCACAAAGATGTTCTGAGCTTAGCGAGGCTTTTGCCATATCCGATATAATTGTGGGACCGATTCCTTTTTGCGTGGAAAACGGTTTATATCTAAATACACCATTCCATCCCGAGAAAATAGAAACATCAAAAATTGCTGAATTGGCACATATTTACAGCCAAAAGTTGTTGGTGGGCGGGAATATTCCGTATCTCATACAGAAGGAGCTGCCGCACTGCGAAGATTTGCTAAAACGTGATGACCTTGCGGTGCTAAACTCTGTGCCCACTGCAGAAGGAGCTGTGCAAATAGCCATGGAGGAACTGCCGTATACGTTGCGTGGCACGAAATCACTTGTGTGTGGCATGGGGCGCGTAGGCTCGACTTTGGCAAGGCTGCTGCGGAACGTCGGCGCAGACGTGACTGTTGCTGCCAGAAGTAGCCGTGATTTTGCGATTTGCGAGGCTGAAGGCATAAAACATTGCTCGTATAGCGATATTTACGACGTGCTGAGCGAGGCGATGCTGATATACAATACTGTGCCGGCTAAAATTTTCGGTCGTGAACTACTTGACGCCACGAGGCAGGATGCTCTGATAATCGACTTGGCTTCGATGCCGGGCGGAATAGACTTTGAGTATGCCGACGCTCACCATATCAGGACAATACATGCTCTTTCTTTGCCGGGAAAAGTAGCTCCGATGGGTGCGGCAATGATTATACAAAAGGTTATTTACAATATACTTTGCGAGAAAAAATTTTTAATATGAAATAAAGGAGTTGGTAAAATGTTCGAATGCTTTGATGGACTGCGTGTTGGTCTGGCAGTAACCGGATCCTTTTGCACCCATAGAAACATCGCCGCCGTTGCTGACAATCTTGTGAAGCGCGGCGCAATTGTTTATCCCATTCTGTCATATTCCGCCTCTGAAACATCAACAAGATTTATGACGAGAGAGGAATTACATGACACTTTGGTGCGTATTACGGGTCACGAGCCTATTTGTACTATAAAAGAAGCCGAACCTATAGGGCCGAAAAAGCTTCTTGATGTGGTAGTCGTGGTACCGTGTACGGGCAATACAATATCAAAACTTGCAAACGCCATAACTGACACACCCGTTTTGATGGCGTGTAAATCTCATTTACGTAACAACCGCCCTGTTGTCATTGCCGTTTCAACGAACGACGGACTTTCGGGTAATGCAAGAAACATCGGTACTTTGCTTGCTATGAAGAATTACTATTTTGTGCCGTTCAGGCAAGACGACAGTGTAAAAAAACCTTTTTCGCTCGTTGCTGACTTTTCTTTGGTAAACGAGACTGTCGCATATGCCCTCGACGGAATACAAATTCAGCCCATACTGTTGTAAGTACGGGCTGTAAATACTGCTTGTAACACGTTTTTGCAGGGTCGTATCAGCGGTCCTGCATTTTTTCATATGCACATTTCATAAAATGCTCAAAAACTTTGTCACTGCAATCATGTTGTTCGCGAATAAGCTCAGGATGCCATTGCACAGCAAAAACGTAAGGACGATCTTTCATATAAATTGCTTCAACTATACCATCCTCTCCGTAAGCGCCCACCGTAAATCCCGGCGCAATGTCTTTCAAAGACTGGTGGTGGTATGTATTAACGTACGTTTTCTCTACGCCAAAAAGTTCTTCGAACAAAGAGCCTTTAACAATATTTATATTGTGTCCGCCCTCAGGATATCCCACCGTTTGGCTATGAACGTGAGCATTTGGGGCTGTGTTTTGTACCGGCAAATCCTGGTAAAGTGTACCGCCGAGTGATACGTTAATAATCTGAATACCGCGACAAACACCCATAATAGGCTTATCCTGCTCCATCGCCATTTTAACAACGGGGCGCTCCAAGGCATCTCTTTCAATAGACCAATCAACAGTATCGTTGAACTTCTCTTCGCCGTAAAGTGCCGGGTTTACATCCACGCCACCTACAAACAAGAATGCATCACACATATCAACCATTTGTTTTATATCAGCCTCGTCTTCAACAAAAGTAAAAATCATCGGTATGCCGCCATGCTTAATAATGCCATTTGTATACCCGTAATTAACCTTTGTCATCTTGTTTGAAGGCTCAAGTGACGGCAAAATACCTATAATAGGTTTTCTTTTTCTTTCATTACTCATACTAATCAAATACCTCTCTTTTTTATTCATGTGCGTTATTTTGTTTCAAAATTCTAAGTACCACGTCCGGAACGTTCGTAATTATACCGGTGACGCCCATTTCAATGCATCTTAAAATATCAGGCTCACTGTCTACCGTCCAAGGATTTACCATAATGCCTTTTTCTTTGCACGCCGCCACTATCTCGCCGTTAATCGACGTGTGCATCGGATGTATCGCATCTGCTTTATATTTTGCTACGAAATCTACCGTTTCCCCGGGGGTCATCACGTTTGAATATAAAAGCGCAGTTGTAATCTCGGGATATGCTTCTTTAAGTTCTCTCAAAGCCACATGGTCAAAGCTCGAAATAAGCACGCGGTCAAGGCATCCGAATTCAACTGCCGAATCATATATATATTTATATGCATACGGTCTGTCGACACATGGCTCAAGCGGTTTCATTTCGATATTGATAACTCTCATATCTTTAACAACTTCAAGGAATTCATGCAAAGTCGGTATTGTTGTGCCTTTAAACTGTTCTCCTCTTTTTACACCGAAGTCATGCTGCTTGAGTTCTTCAAGTGTCATATATTCTACTTGTCCTACGCCTGTAGAGCACTCTTGTATCGTGCTGTTGTGAGAAACAACGTAAACTCCGTCCTTTGTCATTCTGATATCGTTTTCAACGCCGTCAGCCTGCATCTCTACTGCAAGCCTGAAAGCAGGCAACGTGTTTTCAGGTGCGTATGCGGAAGCGCCTCTGTGTGCCTGTACGTTTATATTCATAAAACCATCTCCCTATGCTTTTATTTGCTAAATAATAGCACAGCAATCATTAAAAATCAATTAATATCCCGGTGCGATTTGTCCCACACTGTCGAGAATATACTTAGGGCAGTACGGATAATCATTTATGTTTTCTGTGTTTGTTACTCCTGAGAGAACAAGCACCGTATCAAGGCCCGTTTCTATGCCTGCAATAATATCCGTGTCCATGCGGTCACCTATCATTACAGCATCCTGCGAATGCACCCCAAGAATTTGAAGACCTGTTCTCATCATCAAGGGATTGGGTTTGCCTACGTAATACGCCATCTTGCCTGTCGTCATTTCAATCGGAGAAACCAATGCCCTGCAAGCGGGAACCATTCCGTGCTCAACGGGAGCATACAAATCTGTGTTTGTTCCTATGAGCTTTGCACCATTGTTTACAAGCGTGACTGCTTTGCAAATACTGTCATAGTTATAGTTACTTGTCTCACCTATAATTACATAATCGGGATCAATGTTATTAAGTGCCACGCCCACGTCGTGAAGTGCGTTATATAGTCCGGGCTCACCTATTACGTATGCACTGCAACCCGGTTTTTGTGTACTGACAAATTTTGCTGTAGCAAGCGCACTTGTATAAAAGTTTTTCTCGTCAACATCAAGGCCCATACGTTTTAATCGAAGCTGCAGCTCTTTTGGAGAATATCCGCTGCCGTTTGTGAGAAATAAAAACTTTTTGTTTTCTTTATACAGCCAATCAACAAATTCCTTTACACCGGGCAGCAATATGTTTCCATGATAGAGCACGCCGTCCATATCACATATAAAACCTTGTTTATTTCTTAATTTATCCATAAAAATCACCTCATATCATTATTTCAAATCAACAACAACTACAGATTGTACATTTAGCGGTTCTTCAAATGTCACAGTTACAACATCAGTGTCGCGGCTTGCTCCGCTACATGCAAAAGCATCGCCGTCATCAGAGCGCTCAATAGTTTTGTATTTTACCTTTTCACCGTTTACAGTGATGCTTTCAATCTCCTGTCCTTCATATACGTGAATTCTTACGGTCCATTCTCTTTCTTTAAATTCGGATACGTAGTTTCCTTTTGCTTTACCAATTGTTATCACGTGTTTATTATCTTTCTCTGCTTTTAGCGACAGCGGTGTTTTACGGTAAACGCCATCTTTATATGATTCGGTTTTACCATCGTCTTCATAAAGCTCTGTGGTAAAATCATCACCCGTATAAACGTCCAGTACAATCTTTTCCCATTTATTTACATCAATGTAGTCTCCCACGTTTGCAAGAGGTGTCAGCGTACCTTTTTTTACGAAAATCGGTGACGTATACGCAGAGTGTCTCGCCTTAATTGTACAGGGCCCCGTGTACTCAGTTCCCGTCCATACGTCAATCCACGTGCCATCGGGAATAAATACCTCGCGCTCTGATATACCGGCATTTTCACCTGCAATACTGTATCTTAATGATACAGATGCGTTGCCGGTAAGTTCTAAATATTCAATAACAATATCATACGTTTCTCCCGGCTCCAATACGCAATTCTCAACATGATGAGCAAGGGAATCTCCGGACTTCCAGCAATCGAGTTTTTTCTCTCCGTTCACATATATACGTACACCATCATCAGCTAATGCAACAAGTGAGATAGGTTCGCTTAACGTATTGGTAATTTGTCCCGAAAATCTTCCCGAGAAATTATTTTTGCCTAAAGAAGACTCTTTAGGGGATGACTCTCCCCAATTTAACTCAAGACTCTTTACTCTTTCTCTGTAAACCGGTTCTCCGTTAAGTTTTTTGTTTTTGAAATATTCCGCTTCAAATACGCCTTTGCCTGATGTAGAAGAAAGCATTTCCGTAGGAATCTCAATCATCTCCGTCGTCGTGACTATTGGCGCAACAATTATACCGTCACCGAGCATATACTGCGTATTATCCGTTGATTCTTCATACTGCGGATACTCAAAGTCAAGCCTTTTCATTATAGGCATACCCGTCTCATAATTCAGACGCGACTGCTCGTAAAAAAACGGAATAAGCCTGTAGCGCATGTTTATATATTCCTTTGAAATCTCATCTGCCTGCTCGCTTATTGTCCAAGGAGTCCTGTCTACAAAAGCAGAATGATAACGCATTATATTTGACAATGCGCCGAACTGAGTCCAACGAACAAAAAGGTCATCGTTTGCTTCTGTATATCCGCCCAAATGACCGCCTATATCTGCAGACAAGTACGTTGTTCCCGAAAGTACACCTGCCTCAACGGCAATAGTGAGCTGTTCCCGCAGTGATTTTGCTGTTTGGTGAGTGTCTCCTGTCCACTGGAGCGTATATTTGTGTGCGGAAACTGACGGCTTACCGGAGTATTTGTTTGAAATAATCCAATACGCATTTGACATTGTCAAAGTCCTGTTGTTACCATTATGTTCATCTGTAAAATATGTATACATATCTTGCCCAAGAAGGTGCGGATGATATTCTGCAAAAGGCGAATTAAGAGAAAAATGCCAATTTCTGTCATACCACCACACGTCGTAACCGTAATCAAGTATTTTCGTCAGATTAGTCGAGTGCCACGTTAGCTGCTCGGGATGCAGCATGCTGCCGGCATACTCACGCGAATGGTCATTAATTGCAAGATTTACGTTTTTCTTATGTGCTGCTTTTACAAACTTCTTCATATCGGGGAATAACATAGTATTAACATCATACCCTGTGCTTGCTCCGAGACGCCAGTCAGTATCTACAACAAAAAAGTCCAAGGGATAACCTTTTTTTCTATACTCGTCTATCAGGTCTAATATTTGCTCGCTTGTATACGGAGTAAAGCGGCTGTACCATAAGCCCAGTGCTTTTATTGGTATAAATTCGCTCGGTCCCGTTATATAGTTTAAATCATATCTGAGCTGTTTTGCATTTTGATTTGCTACAAATATGTAGTAATCCTTTATGTTCTCTGTATATTCCCATCCATTTGTATTTACATCAGATGCATTTTCCTGTACTTCATACGCCTTTTCCGGTAAAATCAAACGTGGATTATCCGCGAAAGCCCACACATCCGGCGTCTTTGAAGGCTCAGGCAAATACGTTTCATGTGTATCAACATTTTCTTCTGAATACTGCCATATAACTTCATCTGCACGATTGACGGTAACTTCGTTTACATCATTTGAATTTTTGGGAATTGTAACAGTATAATCATTTATTTTAAGTAAAACTTTGTCGCTCGTTTCCTCTACTACCGGAGTTACTTGCTCATAAGCTTTTCGAGTAGAAATATTAAACGTTGTCCTATCTTCAAAAGCGCCGTCTTTTCCCTGCTCTAACCTGAACATCGTATCCGAGTAAAATTGCAAACGAATATCGCCCAATTTATATTCATACGGCTCATAATAAACCA
This sequence comes from Clostridia bacterium, assembly GCA_017622825.1. Taxonomy (GTDB): domain Bacteria; phylum Bacillota; class Clostridia; order UBA1212; family UBA1255; genus Egerieisoma. The sequence goes on from JAGAQK010000062.1 coordinate 19,579, forward strand.
CAGGTTCATTTTTCTCTAAGTCATAGTTATGACATCCCAATAAATGAGCCGATATAATAAAAACAACCGCAAATGTTATTAAAACTTTAAGCCTTAGTTTCATACTCCACCTCTTCGCACCATTATAAGCGCAACGAGCAATATTTGCAAATATTTCTTCACTTGTGATACATCTTGATTTTATTCGAAAATCCGCTTTTGAGATTAACATTGCTGAACTCGCCGGAGCTATAATTTATGCGGAAATTTTAAAAACCCGCATAAATTCCGTCCGCGCTGACCGTAAGCTGAACTCGCCGGAGCCATAATTTATGCGGAAATTTTAAAAAACCGCATAAATTCCGTTCGCGCTGACCGTAAGTTGAACTCGCCGGAGCCATAATTTATGCGGAAATTAAAAAAACCCGCATAAATTCCGTTCGCGCTGACCGTAAGTTGAACTCGCCGGAGCCATAATTTATGCGGAAATTTTAAAAAGCCGCATAAATTCCGTCCGCGATGACCGTAAGCTGAACTCGCCGGAGCCATAATTTATGCGGAAATTTTAAAAAACCGCATAAATTCCGTCCGCGCAGAGATTAATTTTTATGTCAATGGCGACAAGCTCTTAAAGCTTTTGTCTTTTTTTCTTTATAAAAATAAATATTGTTATACTCGCTATCAATATAGATATGCTTATTATTTGTGATGTAGAAAGGAAACCTATAATGCCTCTTTCTTTATCTCCTCTTAAAAATTCTAACGAGAATCGCATTAACGAATATACAATAGTATACAAAAATGTCGGCATTCCTCGCTTGTTTGGTTTTTTCATAAACACAATAAAAAGGCAAAAGAATGTCAATAGAAGCAAAATTGCTTCAAGTAGTTGTATAGGAAAAAGTGGCTGATTAAGAGGTGTCATTCCGTCTGTTTGTGTATAAACAACAGCGAACTTGCCTGAATACGGCATACCATAGCAACAACCGCCGAAGAAACATCCTACCCTGCCAAAAGCGTGTCCTAAAGGCACCACAACAGCGGCAACGTCAAAATAATCAATCGTAGGTAATTTATATTTTTTTGTATAAATCAATATGCCAATAATGCCACCTATAAGACCGCCATAAAATACAAATCCGCCCTTTATGACAGCATAGATGGATAAATTCAGCTCTATAATTTGTTTAAAAGATACAATGATAAAAAGCAGTTTTGAACCTATTATGGCTCCTATCATTGCAAATGCGGCAGCAGAAACCCAGTCCATACATGGTATTTTTCTTTTTTTCATCGGAATGATAGATACTGTTCCGGCAATTATGATACCTAAAAAAAAGAAAATTCCATAAAGAGGAATCTCTTTGCCAAAAATCGATAATTCATGAGGCATAAATTTTACATATTATAGGAAAAGAAAAAGATAGTAAAATATTATTTTTTACTATCTTTTAGCGCAAACAAATTAGCTAAACATATTAGCCAAATCATTTAAGTCCTTTGCCGCGTCATTTACTTCGTTTGCAACCCACAATACACAAATACCGCAAGTAAAGAAGAAAATAGCAGAAAGAACGACTGCAACAATACCAAGTACTAATGCTGCAGTAGCAAGTCCTGTAGGCTGATTTTCAGCAATCATGCTCTTTCTTCCTGTAATAGCAAGAACCAATCCCACTATTGAAATCGGTAATGCAAGAATCGAAAACCATCCACCGATGAATGAAAACACAATACCTACTATGCCAAGTACCAAACCAGCAATCGCCTTATTTTTTCCCATAGCAGTCCCCTCCTCTCTAATAAATAATACCAACATGGATTATAGCCCTTATTCGGGCAATTGTCAATTATTGGGAATTATAATATTAATATTAATGAGAGCAAGCATAGTAACATAAATGGTGATTATATGATTGTTTATGATCCTCTTTGGCGGACAATGAAAGAAAAGAATATATCTCAATACAAACTTATCAAAGAATACAATTTCAGCACCGGTCAACTTGACCGTCTGAGAAAAAACGGCAATGTCAGCACATACACATTAAATGTTTTGTGCGAGATTCTTGATTGTTCTTTAAATGATATTGTGGAATATAAAAAAAGCAATTAACACAGTTGACCTTATTACAACGGAAAAACCATCCACTTCTGCGGATTTTTTCAAAGATGCGATATTTGTTTTAATGATAAATCTTTTTCGTAATGTATGATAATACTTTTTTCTTCCGCCATTTTTACGACATACCAAGCATTTTCCATATCTGTATTTAAGTCAATCACACATTTACCACTTTCATCATAAACAGCAATTATTACGCTTTTTTCTTCGGTTTTCTCAACAACTCTTACGCACCGAACAGCACTCCACGGAAATTGTTTTTTAAACAAGCCCCAATAGCTGCTTTTTAAAAGAATTTCCGTAACAGAACAACGAAAAGAAAAAGAAATTAATGATAATACGAACAACGCAAAACCTAAAACAACAAAGACTATAAACAAATAACGTGTTTCATCTTTAAATATAAACCACAGCAATGAAAAAACAATAATAATAATTAAAGTTGCCACTATTTTTGCAATAGTTTTCTTTTTAGAATACCTAACTATAAAAGCAGGTTTATACGTAATGTCCTCCGGCATTTTATCCGGACTGTTTTTTGCGAGCCCAAACAATAATTCAGCAACAAATTCAAAAAAATGTTCCAATATCATCACCACACTGAGTGAATTATATCATAATTGAGGCGGATGGCAAGTTTTAGTAATATTAAATGAACAGATATTATCTTCGTATCTTTTTATTCGACAGGTCTCCATATACAGGAGTAGCCAAACCGAATCCACCTGACACAGTGAGTATTTGTCCGGTGGTATAGGCAGATTCATCACTTGCAAAATAAACTACAGCTTCAGCAATTTCCTCCGGGGTTCCCATTCTATTTAACGGAATATGTCGCAAAAACAGTTCTCTGAATTCCTCTGTCAGATTTTTCTCTACCGCATCAGTAGCTGTCATGCCGGGAAGAACGGCGTTGCACCGAATGTTATTCTTTGCTTCGTGGACCGCGATTAATTTGGTGAGATAATTTATTGCAGCTTTACTTGTTCCGTATGCCACCTGAGAAATGTCGGGGACAAGTCCACCCACCGAGGAAATGTTTATGATACTTCCTCCCCCTTGTTTGGACATATACTTAACCACTTCCTTGCTTCCCATAAACACACTTCTTAAATTCATATTTACGGTATCGAGAAAAACTTCCGTATCGGTGTTTCGAAAATCAAGGTCTTTTCCGGGATTAGATGTGCCAAAATTGTTGACAAGTACATCAATACGCCCTGCACTTTTTATGACATCTTCCACCATGGAAACATAAGATTCCGGTTTGCCGGCATCGTTATAAACGTATTTTACTGTATACCCCTGAGAAATAAGCTTGTCTGCTTTTTCTTTGGCAATGTCTAAATTCCTTGCCGCCATATAAACGTGGGCGCCTTCTTTCGCGCAAGTCTTAACAATAGCAAAACCGATACCTCTGGTAGACGCTGTAACCAAAATAACTTTATCTTTTAATCTCATATACTTAC
>JAGAQK010000063.1 GCA_017622825.1 Clostridia bacterium
ATCTGTCATATCCGGCGTACGGTCACAAAGATAGCATTCGCAGCCATAAATTAACTTCAACGCATCCGGTTCACCCTTCTTGGTTGCCTTCTTCATAGAATTAAACATATCAGGATATGCCTGTGCCGTGCCATGGTCTGTTATAGCAACAGCATCATGACCCCATTTTACCAATTGTTTCACAAGATCTCCGGGGCGAGTCAAACCGTCCTGAGCACTCATATTTGTGTGAAGATGAAGCTCAACACGTTTAACGGGAGCATTGTCCTTTCTGAAAACGGGTTTGTATTCAGAAATACTTCTTGCCATGATTGTTAGCTCTCTCGTATATTTATCCTGAGAAGCCTGTCCGTAAACAGTTATATAATTTCCTTCTTTAAATGTACTTTGTACGAATTTCAAGTCAAATTCATCAAAAAAGAACTTTGCAACGACAGAATACGTATTATCCGTCATTTCTATCATCGCTATGTAAGAACCGCTGGGTATCTGCTTGTCCTCATATTTAAAAATCTTTCCCGAAACGGCAACGTAACCCGAATCGGCATCAATTTCTGACATTTTGCTTATCACGCTATCTATTTCTCTACCCATATAAATGGTATTGCCGCGTGAATCCTTCTTTAATTCCTCGCCTTCATCGGGGGTAAGCTTTTTCTTTTTTGAATATTTGCCGTCGCCTTTATTTGTATATTCTCCCCCGTTTTTACGATGATATGAGCCGCCTTCATATCCACTGCCGGAAGCTCCCCTCATATTTTTGGCAGCAAGGCGTATGCTTTCCTTCTGTGCTTCCTCGTATTGCTCAACGCTGAAAGGAATTTCCACCACGTTATCATCGTACGAAACGTCCTGCGGGGGTGCAAATTCAGGGATCGGCGCCTCCTCGTAATGTGCTTCTTCGACGTTAACTCTTATTTCAATTTCAATATCTCCATTAGTTTTTAATTTTTTAAGCCATTCTTGCTTTATTTTTAGCTGTTCTTCTTGTGTAAACTCTCTGTCATTTTCAAAAACCAAAACAAATTTCTTAAGCTTATTGTATACTTCTACTGAAAGAATCTTCATTGTGTAAAACCCCCGTTGATACTTATGTGAAGTAGTGTTGATTATATCATTGCAGTATGGATTTTTTCAACTAAAATTACTTGGATTTTTTGGCAAAAAAAGGTATTGCCAAAACCATATCTCATGAGGTAAAATATAGATAATCATATACTCTTGTATGATGCAAAAATAATTTTACGGAGGTAAAAACATGAAAAAGTCATTTTTCAAAACATTTGCACTCGTTCTTGCTGTTGCTATGTTGGTTGCTTTCTCAGGAATCACTTCTTTTGCCGCTTTCGGTGATGGTGATTTCTTTGATATTTACTCAGCAATCCCTAACAGTGAAAACGACGGATTCTGGTTTGATGTAGAAGGATTTACTCAGGAAGATGGTTCACCCGTTGCAGACGGCTCATCAATGAGAGGCTATCCTTACATCGACTATTTAAGAGAGCACGGTACTCCTAAGAATATCGATGGTGAAGACCACAGCCCTTACTATGGTGTTGAAGACGATGGAGAAAATACATTTATGAACTTGAACCCCGGTTCATATTATGTTGCAGACCATCCTTTCGAGTCTTCATATTCAGCAACAGTTGATCTTAAATTAGACGCTGCTTTTGCTGCAGGTACATTTGCTGCCATCCGTTTCAACGTTGATAACGACCAAGGTGCAACTCTTATCGGCAGTACAGAGATCGGTTTGAACATTGCTCTTGATGCAGCAGACAGTTCAAAAGATACTGTTTCAATCGGTGTTAACGGTGCTTACTACACAGTAAACCTTCCTAACGGCGCTCTTTCAACTTGGAAGACATTCCGAATTCTTGATAACAACGATGGTTTGATGAAGGTTTATTATGAAGATTGTCTTATTGCTACAGTTGAGCTTTCTGCTGTAAGCGGCGGAGAATACAAGACTGTTGTAGTTAAAGATGCTAACGGCGCTGAAAAAGCAAAGAAAACTGATGCTTCTGTATCAGCAAACTACAACAACATGAACTTCGGTGTTGCTCAAAACGCAGAAGGAACTACAGTTCCTGAGGGCGGTATGCATGTAGACAACTGGGGTATTGTTGAGTTTGATTTCGATGAGACATTAAACAATCCTTTGCCTGATACACAGACAGGTCTTGGCGAAGAGCCTTCAGAGCCTTCAGAGCCTTCTGAGCCTTCATCTCCTGAGACAGGTGACTTTGTTTCTTTGATAGTTGTAGTTGCTGCAGCTGTTTTGGTTGTAACAGTTTTGGCTAAGAAGAAAGCTTATTGATTCAATTAATTGAATACGTTAAAAAGAGGCTGCAAAAGCCTCTTTTTTTATATGTATTTATTTTTATATTCCATTCTTTTTCTTATTTCATTTTTTCTTTTAAAATCCTCAATAGAATGTATATTGTATTTGTCACAACATGACTTACATACACAAATCTGCCCTTGCCTTGTAAGCCGGCGTTTCGTATGAAATATGAGCTTAAATAATGTACGAAGCTTAATTTTACCGCAGCAGGCGCATTTCGGTAATATTACCGGTTTAAATGTCAAAAAAAAGCTTATGATTGAAGCTGCTGCAAAAAGTACAATTTTATATTCAAATGTCATTTTTACATCTCCAATAAAATGATTTTTAATAAACATATGCGCCTGCCGCAATTTATATCACTTTAGAATTACTGTCCGTCATTCTTCTTAAAATAGTTATTTCCTGTATAACTTTCGAAAACTTTACGAACGATATTACCACCGATTGTTCCGGCCTCTTTTGAAGTCAAATCGCCGTTATAACCGTTTTTGAGGTTAACGCCTGACTCTTTTGCTATCTCGTACTTAAGCTGATCGAAAGCTGTTTTGCTCTTATTCTTTGACATATTATCACTTCCTTTCATGTCACGATATTATTTTCTCCAATTATCAATAAATATGATGGTAATTATTCCCTTACAGCGTCACTGTCTCTAAAAAGCAGACTGATAGAATAAACACCTGCTATTCCGACTACGGAATATATTATTCTGCTGACTGTAGAAGACGCCCCGCCGAAAAGTGCCGCCACAAAGTCAAATTGGAACAATCCGACAGAAAGCCAGACAACTGCGCCTACTATTACCAAAAGAAGTGCAACTCTGTCTAAACCGTTTCTTGCCACTGAAAATCAGCTCCTTTCTGTTAAATGCTGCTTATAATGGCTTTTCGCCGCTATTAGAATTACCCATTCTTTCAAAAATTATTACTGGTAATTGCAATTTTTTTTTATATGTTCTACAATTAATCTGTTATGAAAATTTTTATTGTGAATTCTCAAATTAATAATACATCAAAAGAGCTTTTAAACCGCTACGGAAATATCGCTGAAGTAGCTGCTCACGATATGCTTCCGTATGCCGAAAAGCACCACGCCGACATGCAGTTTGCGCGTATTGACGGTAGAACGCTTGTCTGCGCGCCGGGCAGTTCGTGCAACGAGCCGCTGACAGGGCTTAATGTGATTAGCGGAAGTATTGATTTAAAAGAAAAGTACCCTGATAATATTTCATATAATATTCTGCGTGCCGGAAATTTTATTTTTCATAACACCAAATACACTGCGCCTGAAATCACGGAGCTTGCAAGGCTGAAAAACGTTAAAATAATTCACACTAAGCAGGGTTATGCCGGGTGTTCAACCATTTCGGTGCCTTTATCGGACGGTTCTTCTCTTCTCGTGTCGTCAGACAAGGGGCTTATTGATGCCGCTAACAAATTAAACACAAATGAGCTTCACACTGAATATTTTGAAGATACCGACTCTATAATTTTAAGCGGGTACGATCACGGATTTATCGGCGGCTGTTGCGGATATGACAAAGATTTAGGGCTCATACTTTACGGTAAAGCAAACGGACAGCTTAAATCGCTGTCCGAGAGATATAACTTTCCGATTTTTTCAATTTACGACGGGCCTATCACAGATATCGGCGGGATACTTGTTATGTACCCATATCTATGAGTCCCAGACTTATTTTTACTGCGTAATCTATTTTCTTCATATTGTCACTGTCTATGTGACAAACTCTTTCTCTTAATCTCTTTTTATCTATCGTTCTGAGTTGCTCCAGCAAAATTACAGAATCTTTTGCAATACCAAACTGATCTGCTTTTATAGATAAATGTGTAGGCAACTTTGCTTTGTTTATCTGCGACGTAATCGCTGCCACTATAACCGTCGGACTATATTTATTTCCTATATCGTTCTGCAAAACAAGTACCGGTCTTATGCCTCCCTGTTCTGATCCTACCACAGGACTGAGATCAGCATAATATATATCACCGCGCTTTACAGCTATCATTCAATCAACTCCGTTTCGTTTTCGAGCGCAAAAAACTCCTCTGCAATCTGCAAATTCAGCTCTGCCATTTCCTGATAACCTTGTATCATCTGTACTTTCAAAGCCTCTATTTCTGCAAATTCGTTCCTGCTTTCGTTATTCGGAAGCTCTTGCCCGACCTCTTCTGTCGATGCCATAAAAAACCCTCCATTCACATTGTATCCATTTTTGCCGTGTAAATACACTTGATAACTCAAATAAATAAAAATTTATTTGTTGGTAAGTCGATTGATTACATTTACGATTTTACCATTTTCTATATACACTCTCGGTACTCTCCTACTTACGGCACATGATACTTCATAATTGATTGTCCCTGCAATTTTAGCAATTCCCTCGGCAGTAGGAAGCTTTCCGTCATAACCGCCGAAAAGCACAACCGTATCACCGGCGAAAATACCTGTTTCGTCAGCATTCGACGCATCAACCATCATTTGGTCCATACAAATTCGTCCTGCAACGGGAAGTGCCTTTCCTGATCTTTCGTGAAAAACAAAACCTTTATTGCTCTGTATTCTCATATATCCGTCTGCGTACCCCGCCGGAATCGTTGCTACAGTCATATTTTGGGGTGCACAATACGTAAGTCCGTAGCTCAATCGGCAGCCCTTATCAACTTTCTTAACAAATGACACTGCTGATTTTAGTGTCATAACGGCTTTTAACTCGGCACCTGTAGCTTTAGTTTCCTCAGACGGCCACAAGCCGTAAAGTATGATACCTGCGCGCACCATGTCCAAATGCATGTGCGGGAATCTCAATATAGCGGCACTGTTTGCAGCATGCCTTATTGGTATATTTATATGCTTCTCGTTTTTTATTCTTTCACACGCGTTGTAGAAATCATTATATTGCTTCTGTGTATATTTATTTGATTCTTCGGAATACTCGTCGGCTACAGCAAAATGTGTGAAAATTCCTTCAATTTCCATATTTGGCATTTTTGATATTACTTCAACCATATCAGGTGCAGCATCAGGCAGAAAACCAACTCTGCCCATACCGGAGTCTATTTTTATATGAATTTTCGCCGTTTTACCAATTTTTACTGCTGCATCAGAAAGTTTTTGAGCTGTTTCAACAGAATAAACACCCTGCCTTATATCAAGCTCTACAATGGTTTCCGCACACTCAGGTTCGTTATCACTTAATATGAGTATAGGAGACTGTATTCCGGCATTTCTAAGCTCTACTGCTTCGTCAAGCATTGATACCGCAAAAAAGTTAACTCCTTCTTTAAGTAATTCTTTTACTACGGCAACAGCACCGTGACCACAGGCATCGGCCTTAACAACGCCCATTATTTCAGCTCCCGGTGCTACGTGTTTTTTTATAACTTCAATGTTGTGCTTTAAGGCATCAATATCTATCTCTGCCCATGTTCTTTTTGCTTCATATTTCATATATGCTACCCTCTATTTTATGTATTTCTTTTAACATTTCTATCAAATCGCCTGCTTTGACTGCTCTCTCACCATATTTTTCTGCCGCAATATCTCCGCAAATACCGTGTATAAACACTGCACAACAAACAAGTTCAAAAATCGATTTTTTATCTTTGTCTGATGCTATAATGCCTGAAATAATTCCTGCAAGGACGTCTCCGCTTCCTCCCGTTGCCATTCCTGCGTTTCCTGTACTGTTAACGTATATATCAGCCTCAGAAGACGCACAGCAAGGGCATACAAGGCTTTTATTTCCTTTTAGGACTGTAATTGCGTTTATATTGCAAGATGCCTTTATCGCCGCTTCTGTGCGGTTTTTATTTATATACTCTGTACTTACTGTCATAAGCCTTGCGAGTTCTCCCACATGCGGCGTAATAATTGTATTTTTAGGCATTGCAAAGTCTTTGTACTGCTCGTTTTTATATGCATTTAAACCATCCGCATCAAGAATTACCGGTATGTCAATTTCTGACAATTCTGACAATAAGCCTTTTACAAACTTTGATGTCTGTATATTTCTTCCAATTCCCGGTCCGACAACAACACATGCACTCTCTTGTGATTTTTTTATAACATCAACCACCTGTCGTACATGCTTTTCTTTAAAGAAGGCGTCTTCTCCTTCTCCTATCTTAATCTTGACTGCTTCTTTACAGCCTATTTCATATACCGGCAAAATCTTCCCCGGTGCAAAAAGATATACGAGTCCGGCGCCTGTTCTTATGGCAGCCTCTGCACATAACATAGCGGCGCCCGTCATACCTTCCGAACCTGCAACAATAAAAACACGGCCATAATCACCTTTGTGCGTGTCAGGTTTTCTTGCCGCGTTGTAATATTTTATAAATTCTGAATTTTTAGCTCTTTCCATGTTTTTTTATCCAACTGACAATCGCTTCTACTACGAAAAACAAGCACGCACCAACAATTACGAGCATAAATACTATCTCGCCTGCGCTGTTACCTGTGTCATCCGGTTCGCCATCAAAAAGTATTCCATCTGAAGTTTCCGCTGTTGCATCTGCTGCAGGTGTCGTCGCACAAACTGTTGTTAAACCAATCTGCATTACCAATGCAATAATTATCATAAAAACAATACTGATTTTTGCTTTTGTTTTTACTGCCACAGAAAACACCACCTTTTTTAATCTATTATTATTTTACACGAATTTATTCGCCAGCACAATGGCAACATAAAGTATTACCGTTAAAACAACTAATAACAAGTCAATATATGTGAATTTCAAAACCTTAAACTTTGTTCTGCCGGCGCCGCCTCTGTAGCATCTCGCGTTCATGGCTGTTGCCAAATCTTCTGCTTTACGCCACGCACTTATGAAAAGCGGTATCAGTATAGGAATATAGCTTTTAATTTTCGCTATCAAATTTTTACTGTCGAAGTTTGAGCCTCTTGCCATCTGCGCTTTCATTATCCTGTCTGTCTCGTCTACGAAAGTCGGTATAAATCTCAGCGCTATGCTCATCATCATTGCTATCTCGTGAACCGGGAAGTGCACTTTTTTTAGCGGCGAGAATAAACTTTCTATTCCGTCTGTGAGCATAACTGATGTCGTAGTATACATTAAAACTGACGAGCCGAGCACCAAAAGTATAATTCTGAACAGCATTTTCACTGCAAACAGCACACCTTCTTTGTATATGCTGATTTTCCAAAAGTGCAGCAAAAGCACGTCGCCTTTGTAGAAGAGTATATTG
>JAGAQK010000064.1 GCA_017622825.1 Clostridia bacterium
ACAGTGGTGAAATCTTCAATGTCATATATAGACTTCAGTTTTCTTCTCTCATTCTTGCATAGATCGTCACCAAAACCATTCAGTAAATGCACGTGATTGTCTTTGTTTTCAGTTATATGGACAGCACCGTCGCATATTCCTGAGCGGCAAATCCAACGCACAACAGGTAAAGGCGTCGAATCCACAGTTTTTACCGCAATTCCGACAGATGCCAATGATGCTTGAAATCCTGCTGCTATCATACTGCTGCTTCCGCTGCCGTCATGACAAACCAATACGGATGCATTTTGCCCGCAAAACGTACCAAAGGCTCTTCCGATTCTTAGAATCATTTCCGGCGTATAACTACCGACGCTTGTGAAACTGCCGATAACATTACTTGTGTAACGATCGCTGACTTTGACGGTACCGTTAATTATGCTCTCAGACAAAATATTACAATTTTCCCAGATTTTTGACCCACTTCTGATAGTTGCGGAGTTTCCTACCGTTACGTTTTCTCCTATAACGGCTTTATTTGCTCGAACAGCATCTTTTAAAGTCTAATTACGACATATTACGCTATCGCTCACTCGACAATTCTTGCCGATTTTTGAATTACACATTACGACAGAATTCTCTATAATACTACCGCTTTCAATGGTGCAACCGTGGCATATAACACTGTTTGTGATTTGAGCTTCATTTGAAATCTCACAATTATTGCCGATGAAGCTGTCGTTACCGGTAATCTGAATATTTTTTAAAGCCAGTTCAATATTGACTTTCTTGTATGAATCAATATTTCCTATGTCACACCAGAAAGAATCTGTTGTATATGCGGCAACGTTATGGCTTAAATCCTGTATTTTACTGAAAATATCTTTTGCAAAATCACAGGCGCGCTCGTCGGGGCATAAATCCATAAGATCGGGAGTTACAATATAAATTCCTGTATTTGCAAGATTGCTCACAGACTCACTTTCTGTCGGTTTTTCTATAAAACCCGTTACCATATTTTTGCTATTGGTAAGAACAACGCCGAATTCAGTCGGCTCATCCACTTCTTTTACCGCAATTGTGACTAATTTCGACTTCTCTTTGTGAAAATTCATCATATCAGACAGATTGATATCTGTTATGGCATCGCCGCTTATTATTAGATAATCTTCACGAGAACCGCCATAGCATTCTTTTATGCAATTTTTAACGCTGCCGGCCGTTCCTAAAGGAACTGTTTCGGTACAAAAGCAGACGTCTGCTTTTATCATACCGTTAACAATAGCAGCTTCAACTAATTTTTTAATTTCTAAGGGGAGATATTTTAACGTAACGGCAATATTATTGATGCCGTGTTTTTCCAAGAGCTGAATTATATGAATTATTGCAGGTTTATCGCAAACAGGTACTGCCGGTTTTGGCATAACACTTGTGATGGGACGAAGTCTTGTCCCTTCGCCGCCGGCCATAATAATAGCTTTCATTTTTGGCACACTTCCTTCTGGCGCATTAAAGCGTTTTGTTGAAAATTAGTGTGCTTTAAATGAAAGCTTTTATACTTTACAAAATATGGTAAACTAAGTATTAGTCAGGTAAATCCAAGTGAAGCAAAGCACGTCTTACCATGTCAAGAGCGTTTATGACACTCAAAGTTCTTATCCTGTCTCTGTTACCGGAAAATTTAAACTCTTTTACAGTCCTGCAATCGGGAGTACAAACACCGATACAAACTTTGCCTACAGGTTCATCAGCAAATCCGGGACCGGCGTAACCTGTAATTGACACAGCAACATCGGTTCCTGATTTATTAATCATACCTTGAACCATTTCAAGAGCAACTTCTTTACTCACAACGCCGAATTTATCGATAACAGCAGCGTCAACGCCTAACATTTCCGTCTTGGAAGCAGTCATGTACGTCACGGCCGCACACTTGAAAACTTGTGACGAGCCGGGAATTGACGTGATTTTTTCTGCCAGCATGCCGCCGGTGCAGGACTCTGCGCAGGAAAATGTGAGTTTATTTTCAGCAAGCAGTTTGAAAACAGTGTATTCAAGTTCTTCGTCATTGTCGGTATATACAGAATCGCCCAAAATCGACGATATTTTACCGCACATATCAGAAACCAAGAGAGAAGAAGGTATCTCGCCCTCGTCGTGAGCCGTAACTCTTATTGTAACTATGCCATCTTTGGCGTATGTGGCGATTGTGGGGTTTGTTTGGCTGTCTACCAACGACATAAGTTTTTTTTCTACCATTGACTCTCCAATGCCTACAACTCTTAAAAATTTCGAAGTAAGAGGTGCTTCACATTTTTCTCTGAAAAAAGGTATCACGTGTTTGTTAAACATTGGAATCAGCTCTCTCGGAGGACCGGGGAGAAGTATTATCACTTTGCCGTCTTTTTCTATCATGCAGCCGGGGGCTGTTCCTTCGTCGTTGTCGAGGATTTTACATCCGTACGGAAAGTACGCTTGACGCAGATTGTTTTCGCTCATTGTCTTACCCATACGCTCGAAATATTGTTTTATCAATTGGGCACTTTTGGTGTCCAATATCATGTCAAGATCAAGTGCTTTAGCGATTACTTCTTTTGTAAGATCGTCTTGTGTGGGTCCCAATCCGCCTGTTGTGATTACAACGTCGCTACGTGAGAGGGCGTAGTGTAGACATTCCGTAAGACGCTCGGGATTGTCGCCCACAACGCTATGGTAGAAAACGCCCAAGCCAACCTCAGGGAGACGCCTTGATATGAATTGTGCATTTGTGTTGGCAATTTGCCCCATTAAAAGCTCAGTGCCTACTGAGAGTATCTCAACTTTTTTTAGCATAATAAACACCCCGATTACTGTTTATGATTTTATCTGCATATTATAACATAATTCTCGAAATTCTCAAAAATTTGATGGAAAAAAATTTAAAATATGATATACTATTGCGGAAGGAGGGGAAAGGCTTGCCTGAGGATATAAAAACAGAATTAATTTCAGGAAATAAATCAGAAATCAATATCAGACTTGACGTGTTTGAAGGGCCTTTTGACCTTCTGCTGGCGTTACTTGAACGCAATAAACTTGAAATTACCGATATAAAAATCAGCTTGATTGCAGATCAGTATCTTGATGTGCTGAGTCAGAATTTCGATATGGAGATTGCTTCCGAGTTTCTGGTAACGGCAAGCTGGCTTTTGCATTTGAAATCAAAAAAGCTCCTGCCAAAACCTGAAAAGGAAGAAGAGGAAATTACGGAGGAGGAGCTTATAAGAAGGCTTACGCAGTATAAAAAATACAAAGACGTTACGCCTGAATTGACAGAGAAATATTTATATTGGTCAAAGTCATATTATAAAATGCCGGAGCCGTTAAATTATCCAAAGAAATACGAGCCTCCGGTGATAGAAAAAGACGAGTTTTTGTCGTGCTATACAGACATTCGCACACGGTATCTTTTGAGACAAAACGACAACCGCGAGAAAATGGAGAGAATTCTTAAGGTTGAAAAAGTAAGTTTAAAGGACAAAATGAAGCAAGTCGTTGCGAAAGTTATGAGCAAAACGAAGGCTAAGTTTTCTGAGCTGTTTTCGCCAAAAAAGAGCAGTAAAACAGAGATTGTAACAGGTTTTCTTGCCCTTTTAGAGCTTACCAGAAGAAAAAGAGTAAAAGCAGAACAAAAAGAGAACTTTGGAGAGATACTTATAACACCGGGCGAGGAAATCAATGACAGCAATTTTGATTTCGCAGGTGACGGAGATATAAATGCAGATTTTGAAAACGCTGATTTCAGTACGGGAGGTGTTTGATTATGGAGCAATACGTTGGCGATAATATATATAGTAAAAATGAAGCGACAGCGGAGGCTCTGTTGTTTGCTTCCGGAGGTGTGGTAGAACCGGAAAGTATCTGCCTCGTTTTAAAAGTTAAAAAGGACGAAGCCGAAGAAGTTATGAAAAGGCTGATGGCCAGGTATGAAAGAAGAAAAGGCGGCATAATAATACGAAAAGTGGGAGACGGCTGGCAACTTTCGTCGAACCCTGACTATTACGACGATTTGTGTGTGTACTTCCAGGAAACCGCGACAGGAAATCTAAGTAGGGCGGCAATGGAAACTTTAACAATAATAGCGTACAACCAGCCCGTTACAAGAGCAGGCATTGAAATGGTAAGAGGCGTTAACAGCGACGGCGTTTTGGCAAAACTCGTAGAAAGAGGACTTGTGGAGGAACGCGGTAAAGCAGACAGCCCCGGCAGACCGATTCTTTACGGTACAACAGATATGTTCTTAAAGAGCATAGGGATAAGTGATTTAAGTGAGCTGCCGGACATTACGCTTGCAGATGATAACGCAGGCGATAAAGTAGTTGAAAGTTCAAACGACAGTGCAGACAGCAATGCCGAACAAGAATAAAAAGGAGTTTGTTTTTATGAAAGAAGTAGGTTATTACAACGGTGTAATAGGACCTTTAGAGGAAATGCAAATACCAATGCTCGACAGAGCAAACTATTTTGGCGACGGAGTATATGATTTTTCGCTTTCGCATAAAGGAAGAATTTTTGCTTTTGATGAACACATTGACAGGTTTTACAGAAGTGCTTCCATGATAGAGATTGATATCCCATACACGAGGGAAGAACTAAAAAACATTATATGCGAGACTGTGGCTGCATCAGAATACGAAGACGTGAGTATTTACTGGCAAATCTCAAGAGGAACTTGTATACGCAATCACATTTACCCGGATCCGGAAGTAAAACCGAATCTAATGATTATGATTAAACCCGGCAAAACATGCGGTGTAAATAAAAGATTTAAGCTCATCACGCTTGAAGATACAAGATATCTTCACTGCAATGTAAAAACACTTAACCTTTTGCCAAG
The DNA here is from genome assembly GCA_017622825.1 of Clostridia bacterium. Taxonomy (GTDB): domain Bacteria; phylum Bacillota; class Clostridia; order UBA1212; family UBA1255; genus Egerieisoma. The sequence continues at coordinate 4,856 of JAGAQK010000064.1, forward strand.
CGTTATTGCATCCGAAAAAGCACACAAGGCAGGTTGCGATGAAGTTGTCCTCCACAGAGGCGACAGGGTAACGGAGTGCGCTCATTGCAACGTCAGCATTTTACAGAACGGAACATTCCGCACAGCCCCCGCTGACAACCTAATCCTTCCGGGTATTGCAAGAGCTCATCTCATAAAGGCATGCAAGGAATTCGGCATTCCCGTAGACGAGACACCTTTCACAGTAGCTGAACTTATGGAGGCAGACGAGGTAATCGTTTCCAGTTCTTCCACGTTATGTATACAGGCTACAGAAATAGACGGTAAGCCTGTAGGCGGTAAAGATCCTGTTAATATGGATAAAATCCGCAATGCAGTTTATAAAGAATTCTACGATTTTATGGGCTTGTAATATTATCGCTTTCATCTTGGCCGCTTTCATTTTTTTGAAGGCGGCTCATTATTTTTTCAAACAAATCGGGAATCATATTAATTAGTTTATCTAGAGTATTATTACAGTCAACTGGAATGAGCTGAACATTTCCGTCGCCGGATTTTATAAAAGCAACAGGAGTTATTGAAACGCCGGTAGCGCAACCGCCGGCAAACGGATATTTAACCGGCACAATAAATTTGTCGTCGAGTGGCTTGCCCGGACCTGTTATAGGATTTGAAAAATCAAGATTTCCCTTGTACTCAGCACCGCCTGTTGCAATGCCAAAACACACCTTGCATACAGGAATAATAACAGAACCGTCCGGTGTTTGCACCGCATCGCCTATGACAGTATTTACGTCGACCATACTTTTAATGCCGCTCATGGACGTACTCATAACATCGTTAATAGGGTTTGACATTAAATTACTTCCTTTCGTATAAAAAATGCTTTATTTCTTCTGTAATAATATCTCCCAGATTGCATTTAATTATGCATTCAAAAAATATATCACCATAAAAATCACCGCTGTATACAGGGTTTATGCATATACTTGATATGTTGACAGTTTTGGCATAATTTGACAAAAAAGGAATAAAAAGTCCAGCCGCAATATATGCAATTCCTGCTGTAACAGCAGTCGAAGCATTGTCTGAGACAGCAACATTTCCTCTGATTGAAATATTTGAAATTTCAATGTGGTGACGCGACCTTTTAATGTGGTGTATGATTTTACTTTTGCTATTACTTTTTTTGCTTTTTTTGTTATTGCTTGCAGTACGAAATACCTTGTTAACACATACGGCATAGCTGTACGATTTGTGATTGTTATTAAGAAAATCATCTAATGATAAATAAAACGACAAAATAATATTCAAATTCACCGAGAATATTATTATAACAAACAGAATTATCAGTAAAATAACAAGTAAAAAAATATTAGCTGCCATAAAAATATTATGGACAGTAAATCAGTTAATTAAACACGTGTACAACGCGGCCAAAACCACTGTAATCGTTTACAATTTTCACTTTATGAGCATTTTTGAAAAGGGCAGCAACGTTTTCTGCTTGATTGAATCCTACTTCCATTATCAAGTGACCGCCCGGCTTAATAAATGAAGCAGATTCATTTGCAATTCTTTTGTAAAACTCTAAGCCTGCATCATTTGCAAACAAAGCAAGTGAGGGTTCATATTTTAAAGTATCCTCAGACATCACAGCTTTCTCGTCCCACGAAATATATGGCGGATTTGAAACGATAACATCAAATTTTTTACCCGCAAAACGTACATCATTAAATAAATCTGACTGTATAAAATTAATGCTTGTATTATGGGTTTTGCTGTTTTCTTTTGCAATGTTAATAGCTCCTGCAGAAATATCAGATGCGTAAACATCCAGCTTATTGTCATTTTTTAAGGAATTACGCAAACAGATAGAGATACAACCGCTGCCTGTGCATAAGTCGAGAACATCAATTTGTTTATCGGGGTCACTTTTTCTTATAGATGATATACAATCGAAAGCTTCCACAACAAGAAACTCTGTATCGGGGCGGGGAATGAGCACCTCGGGAGTAACTTTAAACTTCAAACCCATAAAATCCGCACTGCCTAAAAGGTACTGCAGAGGATAATTATTATTAAAACGCTTATCGTGTATGTAGTTTAATTTCTCGATTTGTGCATTGTTAAGCTCAAAATCAGACGAATTAATAATAATGTGCAGTCTGTCAAGACCGCACACATATTCAATAATTAAATCAGTTTCATGTTTTGGTAATTTAGAGGCATTTCGCCAATTACTCAGCTTCATTGCAAACTATTTCCTCTTGATTTTCAGTTTCTTCAGGTGATTTGTGTGTAACACACGAAGCACAGGCAGAACACTCATTGTCAAGAGCACTGTAGCTCTTTTCTTTGCCATAATTTTCTTCGTACTCAAGTGCTTTGTTAAGAGCAACAATCGCAACTTCAATCATATCATCATCTGGCTCTATAGTTGTAAATCTTTGCATAGCCATACCGGGCGCACGAAGTATTTTCGTAAACCAATTAACATGCTTACCGGCAAATCTGTTAAACTCATAGCTTACTCCGGCAATGATGGGGAGCAGTAAAAGTCTGCATCCGACGCGAAGCCAAATACTGTCAAATCTGGGCAGAATTGAATAAATGAGAATACTGATAATCATTACAACGAACATAAAAGCAGTACCGCAGCGTGGGTGGTGCTTTGAATATTTGCGTACGTTCTCGACAGTAAGCTCATCTTCATGCTCAAAGCAGTGGATTGTTTTGTGCTCTGCACCGTGATACATATAAACTCTTCGTATGTCTTTCATTTTAGCAATAATTATCATGTATCCCATAAAAATGGCAAGACGAACAACGCCCTCACAGAGGTTGAAAAGGATTCTCGGCACTGTCTTCGGTATAAAAGAAGATATAAATGTAGGTAAAATAAAGAAAAGACCAACAGAGAAAATAACGGCAATAATCATTGATATTGTAATAAGTACGCCCATTGCCTTGTCGCCAAGTTTTTTCTCTAACCAAGTATCAAACTTGGACGGCTCATAATCAGGGTCCTCCTCAGAAGCGGCAATTTCAGCAGAATCAAAAAGAGCTTTCATACCGCGTCTCATTGAGTCAACCAACGTAACGCATCCTCTGACGATGGGCAAGCCGAAAAACTTGTTTTTCTTAACAAGGGGAGTTATCTCCGAAGTTTTAATATTAAGTTCGCCTTGTGGGTCACGAACAACTTGTGCCATGCCGTGTGGGCCTAACATCATAATGCCCTCCATAAGAGCTTGTCCGCCTACAGAGCAAATCTTTTTTCCTTCAGTCATTTTAATTTTTTGTTTTTTTTGTTTTTTATCATTATCAGCCATTTTTTGACATCTCCTCATTCTCCAATACAGTATACGCTACTTTACCCACTTTGGTCAATGGCAATTGCTTACGGTATTCATATTCTTTAGGCAAAGAAAACCTCGCGATATTATCGCGGCAATATTTTTCTATTGAACTTTTTGTATCATCATCAGGCAAATATCCGTCTTTGAGCACTATAAAAGCCTTTAATTTATTCATTTTATAATCATCATGCACTCCTATAACGCACGAAATAGCAACAGCATCATGAGAATTGATGATCTCCTCAATCTGCGAAGGGTAAACAGAATACCCGGAGCATTTTATCATTCTTTTGATTCTTGATTTAAAATAAATGAATCCGTCATCATCCATATAACCCATATCGCCTGTATGAAGCCATGTCCTGCCATCATTATGTTTTTTCAAAACCTTATCGGTTTCCTCCTGATTATTAAGATAACCGTTCATTACAGAAGGGCCGCTTATACATATCTCGCCATCGGTGCCGTTTGCCACGCTGTTTATGGTGCCCGGCTCAACAATTTTGTAGAATGTGTCAGAATAAGG
>JAGAQK010000065.1 GCA_017622825.1 Clostridia bacterium
ATGCTTTCATATTCAACATACGGCAGCGCTAAGAGCGAGCTTACAGAAAAAGTAATCGCTGCAACAAATATTGCAAAAGAAAAAGCTCCTGATCTTATGCTCGACGGTGAGCTCCAGGCAGACGCTGCTTTGGTTCCTGCTATCGGTCAGTCAAAGGCTCCCGGCAGCCCTGTTGCAGGTCACGCTAACGTTCTTGTTTTCCCTGATCTTAACTGCGGAAATATTGCATATAAGCTTACACAGAGACTTGCTAAAGCAGAAGCTTACGGACCTATCCTCCAAGGTGTTGCAAGACCTGTTAACGACCTTTCAAGAGGTTGCTCAGCAGAGGATATCGTTGGTGTCGTAGCTATTACTGCTGTTCAGGCTCAGGAATAATTTACGGATAATAAAAACTCAGAAAGGCGGAGAGTTATGAATATATTGGTTATTAACTGCGGTAGTTCATCACTTAAATATCAGCTTATTGATTCATCAAATGAAAATGTTCTTGCAAAAGGACTTTGTGACAGAATCGGTATCGCAGATTCATTTATCAAGCAAACAGTAACAGGCAAGGATGCAACGGTAATAAACGTTGACCTTAAGGACCACAACATTGCAATTGCAGAGGTTGTTAAAGCATTGACAAGCAAAGAATACGGCGTTATCGAAAGTCTTGCTGACATTTCGGCAGTAGGACACAGAATCGTTCACGGCGGCGAGAAATTCTGCGAGTCAGTTATTATTGATGATGAAGCAATGAAAGCAATAGAAGACTGCGTGCCTTTGGCACCTCTTCACAATCCTGCAAACATCATAGGAATTAAAGCATGCCAGGCAGCTATGCCGGGAGTTCCTCAAGTTGCAGTATTTGATACGGCTTTCCATCAGACAATGCCCAGTGAAGCATATATGTATGCACTTCCTTATGAATATTATACAAAACACGGCATACGTAAATACGGCTTCCACGGTACTTCACACAAGTATGTAGCAGAGCGTTGCGCAGCACTTATGGAGAAACCTATTGAAGATCTTAAGATTATCACATGCCACATCGGTAACGGCGGCAGCATAGCAGCAGTAAAGGGTGGTAAGTGTATGGACACATCAATGGGATTCACTCCTCTTGACGGTCTTGAGATGGGAACAAGAAGCGGTATACTTGATCCTGCTGTTGTGTTGTTCCTTATGGATAACGAGAATCTTTCTTCAAAAGATATGAACACTGTACTTAATAAAAAATCAGGTCTCGCAGGCGTTTCGGGCGTTAGCAGCGACATGAGAGACGTTACTGCAGCAGCTAAAGAAGGCAACGAGAGAGCAAAGCTTGCACTTGATATTTTTGCATACAGAGTTAAATCATATATAGGTCAGTACGCGGCAGTTATGAACGGTGTTGATGCTATCGTATTTACTGCAGGTATCGGAGAAAATGATATTGCTACACGTTTGGCATGTGCAAGCGGCCTTGAGTACCTTGGTGTTACTGTAGATGCAGAAAAGAATAACGTAAGAGGCGGCGAAGTGGAGATTTCCGCAGACGGCTCAAAAGTAAAAGTGTTTGTAATTTCTACAAACGAGGAACTTGCAATAGCAAGAGAAACTGCCAGATTAACAAAATAAAAATAATGCTTGACAATAAGCGCGGAAATGTATATAATACCATCCGTTGCTTTATGAGCATAAGACTGTTACGGCAGTGTAATACACGGGAGGTGTAAATAAGATGATTTGTCCTAAGAGAAGATGGTCCAAGGCGAGAACTCGCACAAGAAGAGCAAACTGGAAATTGGAGGCTCCCAATCTTGTAAAGTGTCCTCATTGCCACGAATTCAAATTATCACATACGGTTTGCGGCAACTGCGGTTATTACAAAGGCCGTGAAGTCGTTGCAATGGCTGAAGATGAGAAATAATATCATTCAGTTTGTGAATTGAGACAAGACAAACCCGGCTGATGTCATTAAAAGACATTATGCCGGGTATATGTTTTTTTGAGCTTAAATAGCTTATATGGAGGTGCAGGGCAATGAGCAGACAAGGAACAGTTGCCATACTTGGTCGCCCTAATGTTGGAAAGTCGTCGTTTTTTAACTATGTAACGGGTAAACGAATTTCTATTGTAGAAGATGTACCCGGAGTTACGCGCGACAGGATTTATGAAGAAGTCGAGTGGAGCGGCAGACATTTTACGTTAATCGATACGGGTGGATTAGAGCCGAATTCCACAGATACAATATTGCAGCAGATGAAGCGGCAGGCTGAGCTTGCGGTTGAGCTTGCTGATGTCATTTTGTTTATGGTTGATATGAAAGACGGTGTTACTGCAAGCGATATGGATATCGCTACGCTTATCAGAAAGACCAAAAAGCCCGTAATACTTGTAGTTAATAAAGTTGATAAGGTGGGCGAGCCGCCTGCTGATATATATGAGTTTTATAATCTCGGCCTTGGCGATTTTTACTCAATATCGTCTGCGCATGGCCTCGGTATAGGCGAGGTGCTGGATGCTGTACTCGCAGAGTTACCCGCTTACGAAGAAGATGAAGAAGAAAGCAATCTTATAAGAGTTGCTGTTGTCGGTAAACCAAATGCAGGCAAATCGTCTCTCATCAACAGGATATTGGGCGAGGAGCGAGTTATAGTAAGTGACGTGCCGGGAACAACGCGAGACGCCATTGACACTTATGTCACAAAGGACGGTCAGGACTTTTGTTTTATTGATACGGCCGGTATGCGCAAGCGTGGCAAGATTACTGACAATATAGAGCGCTACAGCATAATGCGAAGCCTTACTGCTGTTGACAGAAGTGATGTTGTTGTAATTATGGTTGATGCTCAGGACGGAGTAACGGAGCAAGATACGAAAATTGCCGGCTACGCACATAATAAGGGCAAGGCGTGCATAATTGCCATTAACAAATGGGATTTGATTGATAAAGAAACCAACACAATGGATGAATACAAGAAAACAGTGCAGGATAAGCTCAGTTTTATGCTTTATGCACCTGTTATGTTCATATCCGCTTTGACCGGTCAAAGAGTAACTAAGCTCTACGAGATGATTAAATTCGTAGCTGACCAAGCTTCACAAAGAATTTCTACAGGTATGCTTAATGATGTTCTTAATGAGGCAGTAGCTATGGTGCAGCCGCCTTCTGACAAGGGAAAGAGGCTTAAGCTTTACTATATGACTCAAATTAAAGTGAACCCGCCGACGTTTGCGGTGTTTGTAAACAGAGCAGATTTGGCTCATTTCTCTTATATGAGATATATAGAAAACAGATTAAGGCAGAATTTCGGATTTGAAGGTACTCCTGTGGTGTTTAAAATTCGAGAGAAAGACAGCAAGGATGTCTGATTGATATTTTATAAAGAGGGCTGTAAGTATGACGTATTATATTTTAATGATTGTTGTTGCTTTAATTGGCTATTTATTGGGAAGTATAAATACGGCTGTTATTCTTTCCAAAATTTTGTATAAAAATGACATTAGAACGCAGGGCAGCGGTAATGCGGGAATGACTAACATGAATCGTGTGTATGGCAAAAAAGCTGCGCTGTTTACGTTTTTTGGTGATTTTTGCAAGGGAATTGTTGCTGTTCTTTTGGGAAAGCTTGTTCTTGGTCTTGCCGGCTTTGACAGCTCTCACGGTGCATGCATTGCGGGTGCTCTTGCTGTAATCGGTCACAATTGGCCTGTGTATTTTGGATTTAAGGGCGGCAAGGGTGTATTGACATCGTTTTCTATTCTTGTTGTTGTGGCACCTATACCTGCGCTGATTGCTCTTGTTTTGTTTATAGCACTTGTTGCTTTGACCAAATACGTTTCGTTGGGCTCAATGGTTGCTGCGATTTCTTTACCTTTGCTTGTTTTCTTTGCAGGAAATTATCTGCTCAGCCAAAGCGGTTTTTCTGCTGTTTTCATACTTTGTCTTTTTGTGGCTGTCCTTGTAATTGTACGCCACCACGCCAACATTGGCAGACTTTTGAGAGGTCAAGAATCAAAGCTGAGCTTGAAAAAGTGATTTGCCGAAATACTGATTGCCAAAAAAAGGCAAAAAAATGGAGCCTTCAGCCGGGATCGAACCGGCGACCTCATCCTTACCATGGATGCGCTCTACCTACTGAGCTATGAAGGCACAGTCGCTACTATATCATATATAAAGGAAAATATCAATACCCAAAACACAAGTTGTTTTGGGTTGATTTCTTTTTTGCGCTATGGTAGTATTTGATTAGGTGATTTAAGTTGATTAAAAAGTTTATTTTTGTTATTTTTGTTTTTTCTATAATGCTTTTTGCGGCGTGTGCAGAGGACAACGGCACC
>JAGAQK010000008.1 GCA_017622825.1 Clostridia bacterium
ATTTCAACCATAAACGTGCTCTGTCCCGATGCCAAATCATCCGACGCGCCCACTCTCGTAAAAAGCTTATCAACGATTGACATTTTTGCTTCTGCCGCCGGCACGAAAGACCCTGCCTGTGCCATAAGTATCATAAGCGCCACTTGTCTCATATACGTTGATTTACCTGCCATATTAGGTCCTGTAATAACAAGCAGCAAGTTGTCCTCGCAGTCAAGAAGCACGTCGTTCGGTATAAATTCCCCGCTTGCATTCATTTTCTCCACAACGGGGTGGCGACCCTCTTTTATCGAAATCTCAGTAGAATTATCGTCTGTGATTTGTGGTCTGCAATAATTTTCCCTATCTGCAGTCTCCGCGTAGGAAGCCAATGCATCAAGTTTTGCCAAAGCACTTGCCGTCATCCTCAAGCGTTCCGCCTGCAAAAGCACATACTCGCGCACGCTGCAGAAAACCTCAAACTCAAGGCGTGTCAGCCTCTCCTCTGCACCCAATATGGTGTCTTCCATTTTTTTAAGCTCGTCTGTTATGAATCTCTCATTATTAACGAGAGTCTGTTTTCTGATGTAATACGGCGGCACCAAATGCAGATATGACTTCGTGACATCAATATAGTATCCGAAAACCTTGTTGAAGCTGATTTTCAAGTTTTTGATGCCTGTCTTTTCTCTTTCTTGCGCTTCGAGCTCAGTGAGCCACGTTTTACCGTTTACGGAAGCTTCTCTGCACTCATCTACTTCACTGTTATATCCTTTTTTTATCAATCCGCCTTCTTTTAAAAGTACCGGCGGGTCATCTGTTATTGCCTTGTCAAGCAACTCCCATACATCATTTAAGCTATCCGTATCGTTAAAAATCTTCTTCAAAAGCGATGCTTGGCAATTTGCCAATGTTTCTTTTATGTACGGAAGCTTCGCGGCAGATTGGCGCAGCGACACAAGGTCTCTTGCATTGCAAGTGCCAAGAGTTATTTTTCCCGCAATTCTCTCCATATCATACACGCCCGAAAGCAGCTCCCTAAGCTCTGTTCTAAGCATAAATGCATCTTTTAATTCTGCCACAGCATCAAGGCGTTCGTTTATGGCATCAATATCAATAAGCGGCTGCTCCAGCCATTTTTTTAACATTCTGGCGCCCATTGATGTTACCGTCTTGTCGAGCACCCACAATAATGAGCCCTTTTTATTCTTATCTCTTAACGTCTCTGTGATTTCAAGGTTGCGGCGCGATGATGCATCTATTGCCATAAACTCGTCAACTTTGTAGTGCGTTGCCGTTATTTGGTTTGAAAGATGTGTTTTCTGTGTATCTTCTATGTACGAAAGCAATGCTCCGCATGCTCTTACTGCAAGTTCGTCTTTTAAGAGCTGCGCATAAACCGTTTTCCTGTCGCCGTTTAAGTTTATATCTTCTATGTATTTTTTGCCGTTTTCATAGTCAAACGTATCCTCCGCAACGCTTGTAACGAATGCATTCCCGATCGTCCCTGCGAAGTTTTTTATCCTTTGTATTGACTCTGATTGTGCATTTATGATTATTTCTGATGGTGCAAATCTTGCTATCTCGTTTGCGAGATGGTTATACGTGCTTCCAACGGTAAGTGACGTAAGGTACATCTCGCCTGTGGTAATGTCAGCCGCGGAAATACCGTACATATTACGAAATTCAAATATAGCAGCAATGAAATTATTGCGCTTTTGTGAAAGCATCTGGTCATCCGTGACCGTGCCGGGCGTGTAAATGCGTACGATATCGCGCTTCACAATGCCTTTTGCAACGGATGGATCTTCCATCTGCTCACAGACTGCTACTTTGTATCCTTTTGATACAAGTCTGCCTATATAAGAAAGGGCGGCGTGATACGGCACGCCGCACATGGGCGCGCGTTCTGCGAGCCCGCAATCTTTTCCTGTTAATACGAGTTCAAGTTCTCTCGATGCAATTTGAGCATCTTCAAAGAACATCTCGTAAAAGTCCCCAAGACGAAAGAAAAGGATGCAGTCTTTACACCGCTCCTTTATCTCAAGAAATTGTCGCATCATCGGGGTTGGTTCTGCCACGATAAAATCTCCTCTCGTCTATAAAGACATTTTTATCAGTGGCAACCACTGCATGTTGAACAGCTACCGCTGCATCCGCCGTTATCGCCTGCCAAGAAGTGCTGAATGATATCGTTTACTGTACGCATCATTGTCTCAAAGCCTTTCTTGCCGTCGAAGTAATTCTTTGTTACTTCATATTCATTAAGCTCTTTCTGCTTGTCCATAAGCACGTCGCGAATTTTCTCAAGCTCGTCTTTGTCCATATCATCGCGTGATGCGTGTACGAGCTTCATTTGAAGGTCTTTAAATTCACTCATAAGTGTCTGTGCCTTCTCGTCCTGCAACATTGCAAGCTCAGCACTCTGCCATGCCTGAAATTCTGCGCTTTCTCTTATTGCTTCTCCCAATGCTGAAGCTGCTTCTACATAA
>JAGAQK010000066.1 GCA_017622825.1 Clostridia bacterium
ATCAGTGATACAAACGTTGTTACACAAGAGTGTCTTAACGGCGAAAAGGATTACAAAGGCGGTCTTACACATTTTGGAAAAGATGTTGTTCGCGAAATGAACCGCCTTGGTATGGTAATTGATGTTTCGCACCTGTCTGATAAAGGCTTTTATGATTTACTTGAGGTGTCAAATAAGCCGTTTATCGCATCACATTCCAATGCGCGTGCTTTGTGCGGTCATCCAAGGAATCTGACCGACGATATGTTCAAAGAACTCGTAAAAATCGGTGGAGTGACAGGTATAAATTTCTACCATAATTTCTTGAATTCCGAAAATCCTAATGTAGATATGACAGACATCGTACGTCACATTGAGCACTTTATGGCTTTGGGCGGCGAGAAAAATGTAGGAATTGGTACGGATTTCGACGGTATTGACCATCCTCCGGTTGGCCTTGAGGGTGCCGGTAAGCTTGGTAATATCTATGAGGAATTACTTAAATTGAATTACTCCGAAGACCTTGTACGCGACATAATGAGCAGAAATATGGAGCGTGTTTTCTTCGAGTGCTTATAAGATACAAGTTGTGTGGATTGGTGAATAAATTTGTGTGATTTGTGTCCAAGGCGTTGCAACGTTAGTCGTTTGTCAGGCGACAGAGGCTTTTGCGGCGCAGTAGATGAAGTTATCAGAATATCTCGCGCGGCTCTTCATTTTTGGGAAGAACCTTGTATTTCCGGTACCCGTGGGTCGGGTACCGTGTTTTTTTCGTACTGTTCATTGAAGTGCGTTTACTGTCAGAATACGGAAATCAGCCGCGGGCTTGCCGGTGCTGACGTTGATGTTTCGCGCCTTGCGGAAATCATGCTGGAGCTTCAGGAACGTGGAGCTCACAACATTAATCTTGTAACACCTACTCACTATGTAAATCATATCACGGCCGCTCGTGATATTGCAAAATCCCGCGGCCGTACTTTGCCGATTGTATACAATACCGGCGGCTATGAGCTACCTTCTGTAATAAAAAAGCTTCGCGGATATGTGGACATATTTCTGACTGACTATAAATATGCAGACAACGAGGATGCAAAAAAGTATTCGGGAGTGTCAGATTATGTCGAATTTGCAGATGAAGCTTTAGAAAAGATGGTTGAAATTGCTCCTCTTAAGTTTGAAAACGTCGAAGGTTGTCGAGATGATAATACAAAACAAGAAATACAAATAATGAAAAGTGGCGTCATTATTCGTCATCTTCTGCTGCCCGGAAAACTTGTTAAAGCTAAAAATATTTTGAAACGTTTATATAACAAATACGGTGATAGTGTGTATTTTAGCCTTATGAGCCAATACACACCTATGAAAAATTTCGGAATCAATAACGGCGTAGACATGTCGAACATCGACGAGAATCTTCTGAAACCTGTGACAGCTCATGAATACAACCGGTTAATCTCGTACGCGGAGCGCCTCGGCGTTAAAAATGCTTTTATTCAAGACGGCAGCGCTGCATCAGAAAGCTTTATCCCGCCATTTGACCTAACCGGCGTATTAAAATCATAATAATTGAAAAATATCTTCTGCTGCCGGTGGCTCAGTACCTTTATTCATACAAGATGCACTGCCAAAAGCAACGCCCCATTTTACGGCTTCGGATAAGTCGTAACTGCTTTTGTCTATATCTTTCATGAAACTATATAAGATTCCCGCAAGCATACTGTCGCCGGCACCTACTGTAGAATGGCATTCCGGGATTTTTGGTGCCGCAAAAGAACCGGAGGTGCCATCTGATGATGCAAAAACAGCACCGTCTGCACCACAACTGATAACGCAGTAGTCACATTTCGCACGTTCACAAAGCTCCTTGGCTTCCTTTGCTGATAAGCTCGCCGCCAAGGCTGATTCGCCACCGAGCAATGCAATGGCTTCTTCTTTATTAGGCTTTATTAAAAACGGCTCTATTGCCTTTATGGTTTCCAACGAAAGAGTAGGGCAGTCCAGAATGATTTTGGAATCCGGTACAGCGCCTTTTATAAATCGTACAAATGAAATAAAATCTTCCTGAGTTATGCCTTTTGGCAAGCTTCCGGAAATAACAACAGCCATACCTGCAGACAACTTACTTGCTACTTTTACCCCTAAAACAGGTAATATCTTGCTTGAAATCGTAAAGTCTTTTGTACATATACGCGTTTCTCCCGCAGGTGTGTTTACAGAAATATTCTCTCTTACAGCACCGTCTGTTGTAATGCATGAAATGGGTACGCCATAATCAGCGGCGAGACGAAGGTATTCCGAAGCGTTTTCTTCGCCCAAAAGCATGTAAGCTTCTGCAGAAATGCCGACAGCGTGAAGTCCGCGCGAAACGTTCATGCCTTTTCCTGCAGCATATATGCGCCTGCCATGCACAATATTATCCCTGCCGGCCTCAAAGGAGTCGGCAGAATAATGAATGTCAATTACAGGACTTAAAGAAATTGTGATGATACCGTTCATAATCATACCCCGTCATCTGTGCGTGCCAATACAATATCAGGTTCAAGCTCGGCAAAAAGCTTCATAAACTCATCGCCGGTAAGGGTTTCTTTTTCATACAAAACAGATGCAATGGCATCAAGTGTCGCCTTATGGCTGCTTAAAAGCTCCAAAGCCTGCTTGTAGCATTCTCCTGTGATTAGCTGAATCTCGTTGTCAATCTTTGTTTGTGTTTCCTCAGAGCAGTTCATTGTTTTGCTGTCACCGAGGTAGAGAGTATTCTTTTTTTGCCAGTTAACAAAGCCAAAAGTGTCGCTCATACCATAAATTGTTATGATATTGCGAGCCATTTCGGTAGCGCGCTCAATGTCATTTGAAGCGCCCGTTGTTATGGATTGGAATTCTATTTCTTCGGAAGCTCTGCCGCCCGTCAATATCACGATTTCTTCCATAAGCTCTTTCTTGGACATAAGGACTTTTTCTTTCTTAGCCACGTGCATAACGTATCCGAGAGTACCTGACGTTCTTGGTATAATTGTGATTTTATGAACAGGCTCGGTGTGCGTCAAAAGGGAAGTGACGAGCGCATGACCTGTCTCGTGGTAAGCAACAATTCTTTTCTCATCGTCAGACATAACGCGGTTTTTCTTCTCTTCACCTGCGATAACGACTTCTATTGCATCTTCCATTTCCTTCTGGCTGACTCTTGCTTTTCCTGCGCGTACGGCTCTTAAAGCTGCTTCGTTGATTATATTTTCAAGGTCTGCGCCGGAAGCACCCGGTGTCGCTCTTGCAATAACCTCAAAGTTAACGTCAGGCTCCATAAGTACATTTTTGGAGTGTACGTTCAAAATATCTATACGGCCTTGCTGGTCGGGAAGGTCTACTATAATTCTTCTGTCGAAACGTCCCGGCCTCAGTAACGCTTTGTCGAGTATTTCAGGTCTGTTTGTAGCGGCAAGAATTACTACGCCTTTAGACGAGTCAAATCCATCCATTTCTGCCAAAAGCTGGTTAAGCGTCTGCTCTCTCTCGTCGTTCGAGTTAAAGCTGTTATCGCGGCTCTTTCCTATGGCGTCAATCTCGTCTATGAAAACGATGCACGGCGCATTCTCTGTTGCTTGTTTGAACAAATCTCTTACACGTGATGCTCCCATGCCCACGAACATTTCAACGAATTCAGAACCCGACAGTGAGAAAAACGGAACTTTCGCTTCTCCCGCAACTGCTTTTGCCATCAGTGTTTTACCTGTTCCCGGAGGGCCTACAAGCAATGCACCCTTCGGAAGCTTAGCGCCTATTGCGGTGTATTTGCCCGGATTATTGAGAAAGTCTATAATTTCAACGAGATTCTGCTTTGCTTCTTCTTGACCTGCAACATCAGCAAACGTTTTTCCCGTGCTTGTTTCTGCGTAAATCTTACTCGTGTTTTTGCCAAATGACATTACGCCGCCTTTTTTATTCATAGAGCGGTAAAGCAATATAAAGAAAGCAACAGTAACTAACGTTGGCACGACGTACACTATGAACTCAAGCACGTAGTTTGATGAAACTATAGGGGAGCCGTATTTGAGCCCTTTCTCGTCAAGTAAAGACAGGAGAGCTGTGCTTTCGTCAATGTAATTGCTTATATTACCTGTAACGTAGTAAGTATTTGTCTCCTTAAAGTCTTTTGGTTTGAGCTTGAATTGATTAGAGTTGATTTCAACTTGCTCTGCCTTATCTGTTTTTATCATTTCTGTGAATTCACTGAATGATATTTCTTTTTCTTTAGGCTCTATGAGCTTTGGCACAAGCATATAACTGACTATAAGAATAACAACCAGTAAAATAGCATAATAAATAAATATTGGGGACTTTTTTTTCTTGCCTTTATCGTTACTCAAACTAATTAACCTCCCGAATTTAGGTATGCATATTAGTATACAACATAAATGTCTTTTTAGCAATTTTACTGCTAAAAAATACTTGTGAAATGATTTTCGTAGTGATAGAATACACAATCGTTGCCGCAAGGCACAACTACGTTGAAGAGGATGATATTTGATGCTTTCGTTTGTACGCAAAAATCCCGTAATGATAATAGCACTTCTTGCGGCTGTGATTACATCTTTTTTCGTACCTATTGATAAAGAATACCTCGGATATTTTGATTATAAGACTTTAACGTGCTTGTTTTGTGTCCTTGCCGTGGTTTGTGCCCTTAAAAATGAGAATTTCTTCTTCGTTATGGCGAGAAAAATAGTGCAACGTTTTAATAACATCAGAATGAGCATACTGGCTCTTGTTTACATAACTTTTATAGGCTCTATGCTTATCGCAAATGATATGGCGCTCCTGACTTTCCTGCCGCTTGGCTATCTCGTTTTGACAGCCACGGGGAAAGAAAAATATATGGCATTCACTTTCATAATGCAAAATATTGCAGCTAATCTTGGAGGTATGCTGACACCTTTTGGAAATCCGCAAAATTTATATTTATACAGCGCATTTGACATTTCTAATACGGAATTCTTTTCTATTATGCTACCGCCGTTTGTTGTATCGGTAACGTTAATAACGGTGTGCTGCCTTTTCGTAAAACCGGAACCGCTACGCCTGAAAGAAGAAACCGTTGTTATGCATAAACATAAAATAGTGCTGTATTTGGCACTTTTTATATTATCAATCGCGATAGTATTCAGAGGAATA
This sequence comes from Clostridia bacterium, assembly GCA_017622825.1. Lineage (GTDB taxonomy): Bacteria > Bacillota > Clostridia > UBA1212 > UBA1255 > Egerieisoma. The sequence continues at coordinate 5,146 of JAGAQK010000066.1, forward strand.
CCATATTGGATAGGTCTTATTGTAATACCGCCGGTGCTCTTTTTTGCAGACAGAAAGGCGTTGAAAATGGTGGATTATCCACTGCTTTTGACTTTTGTTTTCTTCTTTGTGTTTGCAGGCAATATGGCGAGAATTGACGTAATTCGTAATTTTATGTCGATGCTTATGGAAAAAGGAACACTCCTTTTCAGCGTGCTGTCGTGTCAGTGTATAAGCAATGTGCCGTCTGCAATACTTCTTTCGCAGTTTACGGAAAACTACGCGGACCTCTTGATTGGCGTGAATATTGGAGGGGTCGGTACGCTGATAGCATCTCTTGCAAGCTTGATCACTTTCAGAGAATATACGAAACATAATCCGGGCAAAACGGCGTATTACGTAGGAATGTTTTCACTGTTTAATTTCGGCTTTTTGATAATTCTTACAGTGTTTATGTTTGTGTGGTGTGTGATATAAAAAAATTATACACATTTGAGACTTCCCGTGTTATACTGTAACAGAGGTAAAAAATATGCTAAAAAGAATTCTGATAAGTATCTTATCTGTGTTAATAATATTAATAATGATAACGGGTGTTTTTCACTATTTCGTAAAGGTTTGCGATGAATATTTGTTGCCCGAAAACGGTGCTGTTGATTACGATGCTATAGATGACGCAGAAAACAGGACTGTTGAGTATGTGTTTTCTTTTGACGCTCCGACCGGGGAGTTTTCATCAAAGGGAACAACTTCCTCAGTCTGCAGTAAATTGGTTGTAGTTATTGGACGTATTAATACTGAACGAAGATACTACTATAACATATTCAATTCAGAAGAAAAAATAGTTGCAAAGGGCAAATTCGGAGAGGATACAAAAACATGTATCATACGCGATATACGCGTTTCGTCGAATGGCATTAATATATTGTGTGAAAATGAAGACAGGATTACGGTGTATAATATAGCCTCATTTGATAATTCGTCCGGTGACGGTATGAAATCAAAAGAAGTTGTTTCTGTGTATCCTGAAATAAAAGAAGATACTATTCTTGATTTGATTTTCCCGGACAATAAGGGTGAGTGCTTTATTGTTGCATGCTCAAAAATAGCATACGTATACAACATGAAGGGAGAAATCACAAAAACGTATGAGTATTCTCCTAAAAGTATAATAACGTCGGCAGTTTACAGTGATGGTGTTCTCGTGCTGTGCGGTGCTGACACTGATTCTGAAGACGGTATTGGCTTTAGCTTTGGCTTCGCAGAAGCATTTGATGATGAAGGCAAGCTTTTGTGGAGTGAGCGTGTTTTTGATAAAGCTGATTGTGTCAGTGCAGTTACAGAGTGTCAGATAAATAATAACGGCAATATTGTTTTGTATGGCAGATATTATGATTACAGTGAGTCAGATGTTGTTTTGACGTCTCTTGACAATTCGCGCTTTGAAGAATTTGAAAGATACGGGCACGGCAATGACTATTATGTTTATACGGGCAAAGAGTCGGGAAAAGATGGAGAGGTAACACAGACGTCTGCTTTTTTTGCTGAAATGGACAGCTCAGGTAACGAGATTGAAATGACTGTTTATTCTGCATTAAATGATAGCCGTGTTCCTAGCATTTCTCAGGAGATGTCGTTAAACAAGCTGAATGCCGACGGTAGTATTTCTCTTACTTTGGCGCAAGCGGCAAGTTTGAATGATAATTCGTATTTTCTTACTATCGATGGAGAAACGGTTGAAATACCGCGAAACGTACACGTTGTTTTTGATAAAAATACAGATGGAGCCGTTTTTGCATATATTTCAGAAAGCAGTATGAACGTTTATAAAATGAAATATTTCTCCTCAGTTAAGGCTTTTGCAGACGGAATGCGTGAGCTTGACAGGGCGTTGAAAGTTTCGGAAATTTTAGATTACGTACCGGTAGTTTTGCCGTGGATGCTGATTTCAGTACTTTTCATTATATTGCTTATAGCAAAACACAAATGGAGGGTAGTAGACGGTGAATAAGATTTTAAAGATTGTATGCTCGCTACTGATTATAGTTGCTGTTTTCTTTGTGTTGCATTTTATAATTACGATAGACTCTGTTGATAAATGGATTACAGGACTCTTTAAAGAAGAGGTGCCGGAGCAGCTTACCTTAGTAGATATAGAACATTATGATGAAGAATACGGCCCGCACGAGACAGAAAGGCCTTGTATTTGTTTCTTTGAGGACAAGCTTTATATGGTAGTGGGTGAAGTTCCTGTGGATATTACGCCCAACGATATAAATATCTCGTATTTTGGTAAAATAACGGACTTTAATGATTTTATAAAATACAAAAGAAACTGTCTTGTAAGTAAAGACGGACGGTATATTGTTTATATGCTTTACTTTAAAAACACTTCTTATTTGTACTGCCTTGATGTGGAAACACAAAAGTTTTCGTTTATTGATGAAAAAGTGGACAGTTTTGATATCGTAGAAAATGACGGTACTGACGATTTGACGGTTGTTTACGCGAAGGGCTATAGCGAATATAACAGCCTGCTCGTGTATACGTTTAGCCCTGTAGATAGCGTTGTGAGCCATAGTGATCATACTCTTGTTTCTGAGAATATTAAAATAGCGGGAGTATTTGAATCCTACGGTAAGGTCTTGTATTTAAATGATAACGGCATGCTTTTTGAATACGACATTCGTATTGGCAGAAAGTCGGGCGTTTCGACAGAAGTGGACAAAGTTTATTTCCCGGGAGACGAGCGTTTTAATTATGACGATTATTATGATTCCTTCACAGTTTGCGTTTCAAAAAACGGCACGGATTATATAGTGAACGGTACGTCCGAAGCTAAGATCGAGCAAGGCTATTATAATGTGATTCCTAAATATACTTTTAAAGACGATGATGGCAACAAATACTATTATTCTTCACATAATAAAAAAATAGTAGCGTGTAACGATGGTAATGAAAAAGTTTTATACAATAATATAGGTAATGTTTACAACGTTTTTGGGCACTATAATCATAGTACAGAAGGTTATGGCTATTTTATTGCTGCTTCAACCGATTCTTTGTATATGCTCCGCGATGATGAC
>JAGAQK010000067.1 GCA_017622825.1 Clostridia bacterium
AATTTAAAATATGCTACACTTTCTGACAGAAGTGTAGGTACCATAGGAATGATTTGCAATAAAAAAGGGATCGCAAATGCTGCCGATATTTTAGCTTCTCAATATGAGATTACTGTTGATAACTATTTATATATGCCATCTGATGTTTTTGCTGAATTCATTGACTTATTTGTTGTAAATGAAAACTCAAGTGCTGCGCCGACACCTGCACCGACTACTTCTTCACCGGATGGTATCATTACAGTGCTATTAGATGCAAGCAATGCTGTTGAATTTACTATTCCTATTGATTTAAAATATTCAACAGGCAAATATGATATTGATTTAAAAAAAGACACCAAGTTTTTAACAGGTAAAGAAGCACTTCAATTAATACAATTTTACCGTACAGAAAATAACGAATATTCAACAGAAATGTTAGAATATTATGACGGGACTGATATTAAAAGAATATATAATTCCGGTACTTTTATAAATGCATTTATAAACCAAAAGCTTCTCAAAACAGGTAATTCCACTTTTCCTGATGAGTTTGCAGCAAAATTTTTCCCGTTGCTTGCTAAGTGCCAAACAAATCTTAACGAAACCAATTTAAAACAAATCGGTAACTTACTTACAAGAATCAATCCTGATTCAATAAAGAGTTTTGTAATTAACGGCACAGATCTTTTTATGGATAAGCATTATCTTGTTTATAATGATACTGTAAGTGATATATCTAACAAATCGTTATTAGACGGAGCTACAATTTTCAAAGATAAGTTTAAAACAAATTAATTTTCACTGTCGTCTTTTTTCTTATAACCGGCCAACGGATTTCTGTTAACAGCATCCTTAAGCCGGTTGTTGTTTACATGAGTGTAGATTTCCGTGGTAGCAACGCTCTCGTGACCTAAGATTTCCTGAAGAGAGCGAATGTCTACGTCTCCCATAGTATACATAAGAGTTGCTGCAGTATGACGTAATTTGTGTGTAGAATACTTTGTAGGATCTAAATTTGCATATTTTATATATTTTTTAACAGTGTACTGTACAGTTTTAGGGCTTATTCTTTTCTTTCTTTTGCTGACGAAAAGTGGCTTAACGCCGCTACTCTCCTCGCAAGCAGGGCGTACTTTTAAATATGATGCAATGGCGTCAAGACATGCTTGATTTAAATATATAGTACGTTCCTTTGCACCTTTACCGAGAACTGTTAACGTATCTTCTCTGATGTCACTGATGTTTATACCAACAAGCTCAGAAAGACGCATACCGCAATTAAGAAAAAGGGTAATCATACAAAAATCACGTTCTTTAAAATCACCGTCTATAGATTCAAGAAGAGAGATACTCTCGTCAAGCTCAAGGTATTTGGGAAGTTTTTTTGTAAGCTTTGGAGATTCAAGCTCAGCCGCCGGATTTTCAGAGATAATATTTGCTTTGTTCCACGCATATTTGAAAAAAGAACGAAGACAAGCAACCTTGCGGGCTCTTGTAGGAGCTTTATCATTTCTTTCGTTGTTCATATAATTTAAGAAAGAATACAGATCAGAAAGGCGAATCTCAGCAAGTTCCTGTACAGAAAAGTCATTAACCGAAATACTGTTAAATTCGGCTTTTCTTAAAGCAGGATCCTTTTTTTGCTTGAGAAAACGAAAGAACATAAGTAAATCGTAATAATATTCATTAACAGTATTTTTGGATTTACCTGTTATTGCTTCAAGATAAACCAAAAAATCATCTGCATAGTATGGTAAAACGCCATATTCAACAACTGCCATGGTAAATCCTCAACTCCTAAAAAAATGTTAAACTTCTTTTAAATTATAGCATTCCGTTATTGTAAAATCAATTAAACTATTATATAATTTAAAAATGTGTGACATATATTGCTTTATATGATTACAAAGGAAAATAATAAAGAAAATTTATGGAGGACAGTACAATGTACAATATGACCGATATCGTTAAGAAGACAGATCCCGAAGTTGCTGAGGCAATTGAGCTTGAATTGGGAAGACAACAAAATAAAATCGAATTAATAGCTTCTGAAAATTTTGTTAGTGAAGCAGTAATGCAGGCTATGGGAAGCCCTCTTACAAATAAATATGCAGAAGGATATCCGGGAAAGCGTTATTACGGCGGTTGTGAATACGTTGATATTGTAGAAACTCTTGCAATAGAGCGTGCAAAAAAAATTTTTGGTGCAGAACACGCGAATGTACAGCCTCATTCCGGAGCACAAGCAAATATGGCAGTATTTTTTGCTGTATTAAAACCGGGTGATAAGGTACTCGGTATGAGCCTTGCTGACGGCGGACATCTTACACATGGCAGTCCTGTAAATATGTCAGGTAAATGGTTTGATATAATTCCTTACAGCGTTAGCGAGAAGGATATGCTAATAGATTATGATGAAGTAAGACGTCTTGCAGTTGAGAACAAGCCTAAGCTCATTGTAGCAGGTGCAAGTGCATATCCCAGAGTGATTGATTTTAAGAAATTCCGTGAAATTGCAGATGAAGTAGGTGCATACCTTATGGTTGATATGGCGCACATTGCCGGACTTGTTGCAGCCGGACTTCATCCGAATCCTGTGCCGTACGCACACTTTACAACAACAACGACACATAAGACATTAAGAGGACCAAGAGGCGGTATGATTCTTTGTTCACAAGAATTTGCAAAGATTATTGACAAGGCAGTTTTCCCCGGTATTCAGGGCGGACCTCTTATGCACATTATTGCAGCAAAGGCAGTTAGCTTTAAAGAAGCTCTTTCTGACGAGTTTAAAACTTACCAACAGCAAATTGTTAAGAACGCAGCAGCTCTTGCAAACGGCCTTATGAAACGCGGTGTTAACCTTGTAAGCGGTGGTACAGATAATCATCTTATGCTCGTTGACTTGAGAAACCTTAATCTTACAGGTAAAGAAGCACAACACATACTTGATGAAGTAAATATTACATGTAATAAAAACGGTATTCCTTATGATCCTCAGAGCCCGTTTATAACAAGTGGTATTCGTCTTGGTACAGCAGCAGTTACGTCAAGAGGAATGGATGAAGCAGCAATGGACGAGATTGCAGAGCTTATTTACCTCGCTCTTGTTGACTTTGAAGGAAATAAAGAAAAAGTTAAGGCAGGGGTAGCAAGCTTGGTTAAACGCTTCCCGCTTTATAACTGATTTACATAAACTGACAACAGAAAGTGGGGCTTGTTTATGAAGGAACCGCTGGCCTACAGAATGAGCCCGCGTAGTCTTGAGGAATACGAAGGACAAGAACATATATTGGCAGAGGGAAAATTGCTTTACCGTATGATTAAAGCAGACAGACTTTCCTCTGTCATTTTTTTCGGACCACCCGGTACAGGTAAAACGTCACTTGCCCGTTTGATAGCGAACGTTACGAAGGTTAATTTTGTAAAAATCAATGCTGTATCCTCGGGTATTGCAGAAATAAAGAAAATTGTAGCCGATACACAAAATTACATGCTAAATCCATCAGGTAGGACTTTACTTTTTATTGATGAAATACACAGATTTAATAAAGCCCAACAAGATGCATTGCTTCCGCACGTAGAAGACGGCACGATAATTCTGATTGGAGCTACAACAGAAAATCCTTTTTTTGAAGTTAATAAAGCTATTATTTCTCGCTCTACAGTATTTCAGCTTTATCCGTTAGAAAGCAAAAATATAAAGAATATCATTAATAATGCTATATCGGATAAAGAAAGAGGTTTTGGTAACTTAAATATTAAAATTGAAGATGAAGCACTTGATTTTATTGCAGAAGCCTCCGGCGGGGATGCCAGAATTGCACTGAATGCACTTGAATTAGCTGTTTTGACATCAGCAGGAGCAGATTCAGACGAGATATTTATAAATCTCGACACTATTTCTGAATGTGTGCAAAAAAAAGCAATTAAATTTGATAAATCAGGCGAAGCTCATTATGATAATATAAGTGCATTTATTAAATCAATGAGAGGAAGCGACCCGGATGCTGCTGTTTTTTATCTGGCTCGTGCATTAGAAGGTGGCGAAGATATTAATTTTCTTGCTCGGCGTATCGTTATTTGTGCATCTGAAGATGTAGGTACAGCAAACCCAACGGCGCTACTTGTGGCTGAAGCAGCTGCTTCCGCAATACGAATGATAGGAATGCCTGAGGCGCGCATACTCCTTTCGCAAGCGGCTATTACGGTAGCAACAAGCCCAAAATCAAACGCGTCATATTGTGCTATTAACGATGCGTTAAATGATGTGCGCACCAAAAACACAGGAGAAGTACCGTTTCATTTAAGAAATGCGGTTACAAAAGGACTAGGTGACTTGGGTTACGGCAAGGGTTATAAATATGCACACGATTATCCCGGTCATGTTGTAAAACAGCAATTTTTACCTGACGAGATGAAGGACACAACTTATTACCATCCATGCGGTAATGGTGCAGAGAAAAAAATAATAGAATATTTGGATTGGAAAAGTAATCAAGAAGAAAAAAATACTTGAAAGGGGTAATTTATATGAAAAAATTTATTATTGTTATGGTAACTTTATTACTTGCTTTTTCATTAGTGGGTTGCGGAGAAGACAATACCAACTCTACGGTTACAAATACACCGGGACTTGAGCAAGGAACACCGGATACAAAACCTGATTCCACAACTCCGCCTGTTGACACATCAGCTGCTGTAAAAATTGAATTTAAGGATACTGCTGTTACTGCAGGAGAAGGCGTAACTGTAAACGGAAGTGTCGCTACAATTACTGCTGCAGGTACATATGAGGTGTCGGGAAAATTAAATGACGGACAGTTGATAGTTGATGCGGACGGCTTAGAAATCTTTTTGATATTTAATAATGTTTCGCTTCATTGCAGTAATTCGGCACCGTTATTTGTAAAGAAGGCCGATCACGTATATTTGTCTCTTGCAGATGGATCAACAAATACTTTGACTGATGGTAGTGTTTATACACTTGAACCGGGAACAACTGAGCCTGATGCAACTTTGTTTTCAAAGGCTGATATGACTATTAGCGGTACAGGAACTTTAAATATCACGGCTAATTATAATGATGGTATTGCAAATCGTGATACTCTTGTAATTGAAAGTGGTATAATTAATGTTGATGCTGTTAATCACGGTATAAAGGGTAAGGACTTTTTGTCTATAATCGGAGGTACAATTAAGGTTATTGCAGGAATTGATGGTATTAAATCAACAAATGACACTGATGCGACTTTGGGTTATTTGAATATCTCAGGCGGCAGTATTGATATTAAAGCTGAGGATGAGGCAATATCTGCCGTAACAAATGTTAAGATTTCCGGAGGAAACGTTGTAATCGACACTGCGAATAATGCAATTAAAGCAGGATTGACAGTTGATATTTCCGCAGGAGAAGTTAAAATCACAACAGACGATAAGGGATTATTGTGTGCAGAGGAGAAAATATCTTCAAATGCAAATGTGACGGTAAACGGTTCAAAGCTTAATTCTAACTATTGATTGAATTTTAAATTTTTAAGTGATATACTAAGCAAAGCTTTTGAAGCTATTATTTTCGATTTTTCGGGAGGAAAATACTGATGTCAAATATTTATGAGACTCTTGTAGAACGTGGTATTATAGCACAGTGTACAAACGAGGAAAAAGTTAAAGAAATTCTTAATAATTCAAATGTTCCTTTTTATATTGGATTCGATCCGACTGCAGATAGCCTTCATATTGGACATTTTGTTCAGATTATTGTTATGATGCATATGCAAAAGGCAGGTCATAAGCCTATTGCTCTTGTTGGCGGTGGTACCGGTAAGGTCGGCGATCCTTCCGGTAAGACTGATATGCGTAAGATGCTTACTGATGAGGATTTGGCCAGAAATGTTGCAGGTCTTAAATCACAACTTTCGCGTTTTCTTGATTTTTCTGATGACAAGGCACTGTTGGTTAATAATGCTGATTGGTTATTAAATCTTAATTACGTTGATTTTTTGAGGGAAATCGGAGTTCATTTCTCTGTTAACAGAATGCTTTCTGCTGAGTGCTTTAAACAGCGTCTTGAAAGAGGTCTAAATTTTATTGAGTTTAACTATATGCTTATGCAAAGCTATGATTTTTACAGACTCTTTAAGGATTACGGATGTGTTCTTGAATTTGGCGGCGACGATCAGTGGTCAAATATCATTGGCGGTGTTGAACTTGTAAGAAGAAAAGAAGCTAAAGATGTATACGGCGTTACATTTTCATTATTAACAACAAGCGACGGTGTTAAAATGGGTAAAACCGTAAAAGGTGCTGTTTGGCTTGATAAAGAAAAGACACCTCCTTATGAGCTTTATCAATATTTGCGTAATGTCGGTGATGCTGATGTTATTAAATGTCTTAAACTTTTAACATTTGTTCCGATTGAGGAAATTAACGAGATGGCTGAGTGGAAAGACAGCAAAATTAATGATGCAAAAGTTCGTCTTGCTTATGAAGTAACAAAGATTATTCACGGTCAAGAAGAAGCTGATAACGCAAAGAGTGTTGCTGAGTCATTGTTTGGCGGTAGCGGTGTTTCTGATAATATGGCTACAACGCAGGTTAGCGATGCTCTTGTTGATGATGAGATTGGTTTGCTTGATATGATGTTGCTTGCTAAATTAATTCCTTCAAAAGGCGAGGGAAGAAGGCTTGTTCAGCAAGGCGGTGTATTTATAGATGATGTTAAGGTTGAATCTTTTGACAAGAAAATAACCAAAGCTGATCTTGAAAAAGGAATTGTTCTTAGAAAAGGTAAAAAAACTTTCCATAGATTTACGTTGTAAAATTAATATTGACATTTTTTCTCAAATGGGTATACTAACGTTTGTAACCCGACATGAGGGAGTAGTTAGCGTGATGTTGTTTTTAAAACAACAGAGCGTTTCAAGTACAACACACAGCCTTTAAGGCTTGGCTTGGATTAAATGACCAGACTCATGGATGTATGTAGCAAGACATATGTCCGTGAGTTTTTTTGTTGTTTAAATTGTGTGACTTTTTAAGAAAGGATTTTTAAAATGAAGCATTTTTTGAAAGACTCGAATGAAGTGTTGAAAGATTTTAATACTTCCGAAAATGGTCTTACATCGGATGAAGCTTCTCTAAGAGAAGAGAAGTATGGCAAAAACAAACTGCAGGAAGCAAAAAAGACTTCCTTAATCAAAAGGTTCTTCCAGCAGTTAGCTGATCCGATGATTATCATATTGATCGTTGCAGCTGCTATTTCTGCAGTTACTGCTACAATTGAAGGCGGCGAAGGTTATGCTGATGTTATCATTATTATGATAGTTGTATTGATTAATGCCATTCTTGGTGTTGTGCAGGAAAGTAAAGCAGAAGCTGCTATTGAAGCTTTGCAACAAATGTCTGCAGCAACAAGTAAAGTAATGCGAAACGGACATATTGCTATTGTTAAGAGTGAGGACCTTGTTCCGGGCGATATAGTTCTTCTTGAAGCTGGAGATGCAGTGCCTGCTGACGGTAGAATAATTGAGTCTGCAAGCTTAAAAATCGAAGAAGCCGCTCTTACAGGTGAAAGTGTTCCTGTAAATAAATTTGTTGATACGCTTGAAGAAGATGGCTCCGGTAAAGAAGTTCCGTTAGGTGACCGTAAAAATATGATTTATATGGGAAGCACCGTTGTTTACGGACGTGGTAAAGCTGTTATTACAGAGACCGGTATGGATACCGAAATGGGTAAAATTGCCAATGCTCTTACTCAGGCTGAAGAAGGCAAAACTCCTTTGCAAATTAAACTCTCACAGCTTAGTAAAATCCTCACTTGGATAGTTCTTGGTATTTGCTTGTTTATTTTCGGATTTAATATAATTAAAGCCGGTGATTTCCATTTTGAGCCGATTCTCAGTTCGTTTATGGTTGCTGTAAGTCTTGCTGTTGCAGCTATTCCCGAGGGTCTTGCTACTGTTGTTACAATCGTTCTTTCTATCGGTGTTACTAAGATGTCAAAGCGTAATGCCATTATTAGAAAGCTTACCGCGGTCGAAACGCTTGGTTGTGCACAAATCATTTGCAGTGATAAAACCG